>JAGWVG010000127.1 GCA_018970965.1 Alphaproteobacteria bacterium
CGCCGCCATGGATGCTGAGCCACATTCAGCATGACGTTCTTTAACGGCGGCGGCCTTGGTGGCGGATATTGCCGGGGCGGCCGCGTTTGCCCATCACGGGGCGGCGGACCTTATCTTTCCGATCCCGCCGCATGGGCAAATGGTTGGCGCCTTCGGGCAGTTCAAAGCGCAGCGCGCCCGAAATGGGGTTGGCCTCGGCCAGCCGCAATTGGATATGCTGGCCGACGCGATATTGCTCGCCCGTGTTTTCGCCCGTCAGTGTCAGATGCGCGGGATCAAAATGGAAATAGTCCGTCCCCAAGGTGGAAATCGGCACCAGCCCATCGCCGCCCAAGCCCTGCACCGTGGCAAAGAAGCCGAAATTGGTAACGCCCGTGATCCGCGTTTCAATAATCTCGCCGACGCGCATCGCAAGGAAGGCGGCGACATAGCGGTCCACAGTCTCGCGCTCTGCCTCCATCGCGCGGCGTTCGCACGACGAGATGGTTTCGCCAATCACAGTCATCCGCTGCGCATCTTCGGCGGTCAGCGCGGTGGCCTTCGCTTCCGGGTCCAGCCCATAGGCATCGACCAGCGATCGGTGGACGATCAAGTCTGAATAGCGGCGAATGGGCGAAGTGAAATGCGCGTAAGAGCCAAGCGCCAAGCCAAAGTGCCCGGCATTTTGCGGGCTGTAATAGGCCTGGGTTTGGCTGCGCAAAATCTGCTCCATCACCTCGGTGCGATATTCCGCCTCGTCCAATTGCTTGATCAGGCGGTTAAAGGTTTTGGGCGTGATCACCTGGCCCAGCGCAAAGGCGATGTCGAAGGTCGCCAGATAATCTTTGAGGCCGACCAGCTTTTCCCGGCTCGGCGGCTCATGCACGCGGTACATCACCGGGGCCTTGCGCTCTTCCAACGCTTTTGCCGCGGCGACATTGGCCGCAATCATATAATCTTCAATCAGGCGGTGCGCATCGAGCCGTTCACGCGGCGCGACTGATTGAATGCGGCCATCTTCATCCAGAACCACGCGCCGTTCGGGCAAGTCGAGGTCCAGCGGCTCGCGCCGATCCCGCGCTTTGCTCAGCGCCGCCCAACAGGCCCAGAGCGGCTTCAATGCCGCCTCGGTCAGATCATGCGGGCGGGTGCCATCAATCGCGGCTTGGGCGTGTTCATAGGGGATATTGGCCGCCACGCGGATAACGGCGCGCGAAAAGCGATAGCTTTGGATTGCGCCATCGCTGGCAATGACCATATGGCACGCCATCGCCGCGCGATCATGCCCCGCGCGCAGCGAGCAGACATCGGCTGAAAGTTGTTCGGGCAGCATGGGGACAACGCGATCAGGGAAGTAGACGCTGTTGCCCCGCTTGCGCGCTTCCTTGTCCAGCCGCGATCCGGGACGGACGTAAAAGCTGACATCGGCAATGGCGACGATACAATCAAATCCGCCATCTTCCCGCGCACTGGCCCAGACGGCATCGTCAAAATCGCGCGCATCGACGGGGTCAATCGCGACAATCGGCAAATGGCGCAGATCTTCGCGATTGCCGAGCGCATGGCCGGCAATCCGATCCGCCTCGTCCAGCAGCTCTTCGGAAAAGACATGGGGGATGCCATATTTGTGAATGGCAATCAGGCTAAAGGATTTGGGCGCAAAGGGATCACCCAAAATCTCAGTGACTTTCGCGGTAATGCGGTTGTTGCGGCCCGTCTTTTCGGCAAGGACCAGATCGCCCTCATCCGCTTCGCCAATATCGGAAATCAGCGTGTCGCGGCGTTCGCGCTTATCAATGGCGCGCAGCCAGAACCTGTCCCCTTCGCGCGCGACAACACCCAAAATTTGCTCTTCGCCCTTGGCGAGCTTTTTCATGGGGTGCGCGACATGGCCAGCGCCCGCCTCTTCGGTGCGCGCCAAGATGCGATCCCCCACACCCAGCGCAGAAGATCGGCGGCCCCGCTCCATCACGCGCAGGCGCGGTGGGGGCTTTCCTTCCGCCTCCCAATGTTCGGGAATGGCAATCACTTGCCCATCTTCAACATCAACAATGCGCAGCACTGTCACCTTGGGCAGGCCGCCCATTTTGTGAAAGGCGCGGCCCGGCGCGCTATCAATCAGGCCCTCATCGGCCATGTCTTTTAAGAGCGCCTTGAGCGCGATTTTCTCATTGCCTTTAAGGCCAAAGGCGCGCGCAATTTCTCGCTTGCCGGCGGGCGTGTCAGATTGCGTGATGAAATCAAGGATTTGCTGGCGGCTGGGCAAGCCGGGTGTCGGGCGTTTGGACATAGAAATGCGCTAAACCCTCCCGCCAAGACTTACCAGCAAAAGCATCAATGCCCGTCAAAGGCGACGAGGCTATGAACGATAGGCCCTTCGGCCCGCAGCCGTTCTGCCCCGCCCAAATCGGGCAGATCGACCAAGAACACAGCAACAGGCACCTCGGTTCCGGCAGAGCGGAGCAGCTTGGTCGCCGCAATGGCGGTGCCGCCTGTGGCAATCAAATCATCGACCAGCGCAATCCTGTCCCCCGGGCCGACGGCATCATCGTGAATCTCAATCCGATCTTGGCCATATTCCAGCGCATAATTCATGCCGATGGTGCGGCCCGGCAGCTTGTCCTTCTTGCGAATGGGCACAAAGCCCAGCCCCATCTCGCGTGCAAGGGCGGCCCCAAAGATAAAGCCGCGCGCCTCAATCCCCGCGATCATCGTCACATCATGGCCGGCAAGCGCTGCCTTCATCTGCGCAATTGCAAGGCCAAAGCCTTCAGCATCGCGCAACACGGTGGTGATATCGCGAAACTGAATGCCGGGCTTGGGGAAATCCGGGATCGTGCGGATCAGCGCCCGCAGAGCATCTGCACTCATCGCGTCAGCGCATAATAAAGGACGTAAAACCATGAGAAAAACCCATGGATGATCGCCCAAAGGATCGATTTGTGCAGCGACCAAGAAATGCTGATCGCCAACGCGCTGCCAAAGCCAATCCCCGCTTTGGTGGCCGAATAAGAGGCTGCTCGTATCTGCGCCATAAGGCCTCGCTCAGTTTATTTGACGCGCATCGTGCCAGCAGAAGGGCTTAATGGCCAGAGGCTTTGCCTTTTTCATTGGCGCGCAAGGCGCGCAAGGCTAGCAAGTGAATATGGCCCTTAAAGCATCCAAGCTGTTCGCCCTTCTTTTTCTTGCTTCTACAGGTGCGGCACAGGCTGCGCCCGCACCGGCCGCACCTGCCCCTGCGTCCACAGCCGCGATTGTGCCGTGGCTCTATCGGGGCAGCGATATTCCCGTTGATCGCAGCTGGACCTTTGGCGAATTGCCCAATGGCCTGCGTTATGCCTTGCGCCGCAATGGCGTGCCGCCCGGGCAAGTCTCTATCCGCGCGGCCATTGATGCCGGATCGCTGATGGAAGCGTCCAATGAGCAGGGCTATGCGCATTTCTTAGAGCATCTCTCCTTTCGCGGCTCCAAATATGTGGCCGATGGCGAGGCCAAGCGCATTTGGCAGCGTTTAGGCGCAACATTTGGCAGCGATTCCAATGCGCAGACCAGCCAGACGCAGACGATTTACAGCCTTGATCTGCCCCAGGCCCGCCCTGCCGCAATTGAAGAAAGCCTGCGCATCCTTTCAGGCATGATGGCCGCCCCCACCATCTCTGCCACAGAAGTCGAGGCGGAACGCCGGACAGTGATGGCCGAAGCGCGGGAGCGCGATGGCGCGCAGATGCGCGTCCAAAATGCCATGCTCCAGCTTTTCTTCGCGGGCCAACCGCTCGCCAACCGATCCCCCATTGGGACAAGCGACAGCCTGTCCGCCGCCACACCTGTTAGTCTGCGTGCCTTTCATGATCGCTGGTATCGGCCAGACAATATGGTGTTGGCCATTTCGGGTGATGTCGATCCCGCGCAGATCATTCCCCTTATCACCAAATATTTTGGTGACTGGAAACCTGCTCACGCTGGCCCCGTGCCACCCAGTGATTTCGGCACTCCCAAGGCCAATGCACCGACATCTGCCTTTCTGGTTGAACCCGGCTTGCCGACAAGCATCAGCATGGCGTGGATCCGGCCCTGGGTCCAACGCGATGACACAATCGCGCTCAATCAAGGCCGACTGGTAGGCTTCATCGCTCAGCGCATCCTCAACCGGCGGTTGGAAACGCTGGCACGATCAGGCAGCAGTTTTTTGGATGCGGATGTGCAGCAGGATGATGTTGCCCGCTCAGCCGATATTACCCAAATTGCAATCACGCCCACCAATGGCGATTGGCCTGCTGCTTTGGCCGAAGTGCGCAGCCTTGTCGCAGACGCCCTTACGCGCCCGCCCAGCCAAAGCGAGGTGGACCGCGAAACAGCCGAATTTAAGGCAATGCTCGATGTGCAGGTTGAAACCACGCGTGCCGAGGCCAGCGCGAAACAGGCAGATGATTTGATTGAAGCCGTCAACATCCGTGAAACCATTGCCAGCGCAGAAGTGGCGCGGGATATTTTTACGGGGATGATTGGGAAATTTGGGCCAGAAGATATCCGCCGTGCCATGACCCAATTATTTTCGGGCATTGGGCCGCGTGTTTTGGTGTCCAGCCAAACTGAGATGCCCGATGGTGCCGCGCGATTGGCGGCAGCGCTTGCCAAGCCTGTGGCTGCACACAGCGCCGCGCCGGACGAAAAGCCAATCAGCATGGATCAGCTGCCACAATTGGGGGCGCCCGGCAGCATCTCAAAGCGCGAGACGGTCACGGCGCTGGATACGGAAATCCTTACGCTGTCCAATGGCGTCCGCGTTTTGCTTGGCAAGTCCACCTCGGAAGCTGGCCGCGTTTATGTTCAAGCCCGCTTTGGCGCAGGGCTTGCCGGTCTTCCTGCCGATCACATGACACCAGCATGGGCGGCACAGGCCTTGGGTGCTACCGGCATCGGCACGCTCACCCAAGATGCCATTGATCGGTTGACGAGTGGCCGACAAATCAGCCTCAACTTTGGCATCAGCGAAGATGCATTTACGGTCAAAGCCATAACCCGTCCGGCAGATTTGGCAGATCAATTGCGGCTCATGGCAGTGAAATTTGCGTCTCCCGGCTGGGATGCTGGGCCAATTTTACGGACCCGCGCAGCCGCCGTCCTAACCTTACGCACCGCCAATTCCTCCCCAAGCGAAGTGCTGGGCCGCAATCTGGGCGCCCTGCTGCGACCAGGCGATGCGCGATGGAAAGTGCCCGATCCGGCCGATGCCGAGGCCCTATCACCAGCAGCCTTCCGCGCCTTTTGGGAACCTATTCTGACGAATAGCCCAATCGAGCTTTCTGTGTTTGGCGATTTTGATCGCGAGGCCGCACTCAACGCCATCTTACGCAGCTTTGGCGCACTGTCTGCGCGTCCGCTGATCCAAAAAAATCCAACAACCCCGCTTTCCGCTTTTACGCCCAATCAAAACCCCGTGCGGCTGACGCATAAAGGGGCGGCAGACCAAGCCATTGCCGTGCTGGTTTGGCCAACGGGCGGCGGCACGAAGGATGCACGCACGGCGCATCAATTGGATATTCTGGCTGCGATTTTCAGTGATCGACT
>JAGWVG010000128.1 GCA_018970965.1 Alphaproteobacteria bacterium
CTCACCATCCCTGGCGGGGTCGGCACGATGGATGAGCTTTGGGAAGCGATCAGCTGGGCCCAATTGGGTTATCACCAAAAGCCAGTTGGCCTGCTCAACACCGCAGGCTTTTATGACAAGCTGATTGAGTTCAACCACCATATGGTGTCGGTCGGCTTTATCCGGCCGCAGCACAAGGACATCCTGATCGCCGATGCAGATTTGGAGCGGCTGTTGGAGCGGATGGCGAGTTACGAACCGCATCAGACCATTTTTGCAATGAAGGCAAAAGACCTCTGAGCCCGCAACTGGCAGACCGGACCGCGCTTGTCGCCCATGCACGCGACAGCATTGCCTTGGGCTCCAAATCCTTTGCCTTGGCGTCTAAGCTCTTTGATCCCGCAACGCGCGAACGCGCATGGCTGCTCTACAGCTGGTGCCGTGCCTGCGACGATATTGCCGATGGGCAAGACCATGGCGGGGCCTTGAGCCGCGTAGAAAATCCGGAAGAACGCCTCGCTTATTTGCGCGAGATGACGGAGCGCGCCTTAGCGGGTGGCGCGACTGGCGCCCCGGCCTTTGATGCACTGGCGTTAGTTGTCAAAGAATGCGGCATTCCGCACCAATGGCCCCGCGATTTAATCCAAGGATTTGCAATGGATGCGGCGGGCTTTTCCCCGCGCAACGCGAACGAGCTGCTTACTTATTGCTATCATGTCGCTGGTGTGGTCGGGCTGATGATGGCCTGCCTGATGGGGGTGCGCACTGACGACAGCGATACGCTCGGCCGTGCGAATGATTTAGGCCTGGCCTTCCAATTGGCCAATATCGCCCGAGATGTGAGCGAGGATGCCGATGCCGGGCGCTGCTACATTCCGATGGATTGGCTGGCTGAGGCCGATATTCCGCCCGGCGAGCATATGAAAACACATTATCGCCCGGCTATGGCGCAAATCGCGCAACGTATGGCGAAAATGGCGGCAGGCTATGAAGCGAGTGCGCGGATTGGCGCACGTCGCCTTCCCTTCCGGTGCCGCTGGGCCGTGTTGGCCGCTGCAGGTATTTATGGCGATATTGCACGCGAAGTTGCCCAGCGTGGGGCCGCCGCTTGGGATCATCGCGTTGTCACCTCCAAAGCGGCCAAGGCCGGTTGGGTCGCGCGCGCCTTTGTGCAGGCGCTGTAACCGCCTTTCGCCTCCCTCATCTTTTGTGCCTTTGCCTTGTCATCTTTGGCACGGTATAGCGCGGACATGTCTTCAATACGCCCTTGGCGCGAGATTGCGCGCCGCAAATCCCGTCAAATCATGGTCGGCAGCGTGCCCGTGGGGGGCGATGCGCCCATCAGTGTCCAGACAATGACCAACACACTCACGTCAGATGCCAAGGCGACAATTGACCAAATCCGCCGTTGTGAAGAGGCGGGCGTCGATATCATTCGCGTCTCTTGCCCGGATGAGGCCTCAACCGCAGCGTTAAAGCAGATTGTGCGAGCAGCCCGTGTGCCTGTGGTCGCTGACATCCATTTCCACTACAAACGCGCGCTGGAAGCGGCCGATGCGGGCGCTGCATGCTTGCGCATCAACCCCGGCAATATCGGCAGCGCTGAGCGCGTGAATGAAGTGGTAAACGCCGCCAAGGCCAATGGCTGCGCCATCCGCATTGGCGTCAACGCGGGCAGCCTCGAAAAGGACTTGCTCGAAAAATATGGCGAGCCCTGCCCTGAAGCATTGGTGGAATCCGCACTCGACCATATCAAACTGCTGCAAGATCGCGACTTTCATCAGTTTAAGGTCGCCGTAAAAGCATCCGACGTTTTCCTCGCCGTCTCTGCCTATATGGGTTTGGCCGAAGCAGTGGATTGCCCGCTGCATCTGGGCATTACCGAGGCTGGCGGCCTGATTGGCGGCACCGTCAAATCCGCCATTGGCATTGGCAATCTGCTGTGGGCGGGCATTGGCGATACCATCCGCGTTTCGCTATCTGCTGAGCCGGAAGAAGAAGTCCGCGTTGGCTATGAAATTCTAAAAGCACTGGGTCTGCGCACGCGCGGCGTGCGCGTTGTCTCGTGCCCCAGCTGCGCGCGTCAGGGCTTTGACGTGATCCGAACCGTCCAAAAGCTTGAAGATGCACTCCAGCACATCAAAACGCCGATGTCGCTTTCGGTCCTTGGCTGCGTCGTCAATGGCCCGGGTGAAGCGCGCGAGACGGATATTGGCATTACTGGCGGCGGCAATGGCAAACATATGGTCTTTCTCTCAGGCGTCACCGACCATCATGTTGAAGATGCCAATATGATTGATCACATCGTCAAGCTGGTGGAGGCTAAGGCTGCTGAAATTGAAGCTGGCACCTCGGTGAGTATGGACAGTCTGCACGGACGCGCCGCATGACCCTCTCTATCCGCGTCGCCACCCGCGATGACATCGCGCTCATCGCCCAATTTATTCGCGCTTTGGCAGATTATGAAAAGCTGCTCCATGAGGTGCGCTTTGATGAGGCTGTGCTCGCCGACAAACTCTTTGGCGCGCGTCCCTATGCCGAAGTGCTGATTGGCGAAATTGACGGCAGCCCCCAAGGCTTTGCTTTGTTCTTCCACAATTTTTCCACCTTTGAGGGCAAGCCCGGCATTTATCTGGAAGATTTGTTTGTGAACCCCAGCGCCCGTGGCAGCGGCCTGGGCACGGCGCTTCTCGCGCGACTGGCGCAGCTGGCGGTAGAGCGGGATTGTGCGCGGCTCGAATGGTCGGTGCTTGATTGGAACGCGCCCTCTATTGGCTTTTACAAAGCGCTGGGCGCCAAACCGATGGATGAATGGACTGTCTTTCGCCTTGATGGCGCAGCACTTACCGGGCTTGCCCAACGCGCTTGAACCCAAGCCAGACGACCCCATTTATGCCCCATACCAGCGGCAACACCCCGCTGAGGTGAGATAAAACATGATTGAAGTTCGCCCCTTTGCCAGCCTTGGCCATGCGGATCATGGTTGGTTGAATGCACGGCACCATTTTAGTTTCGCCAATTATTATGACCCGGCCCGTATGGGCTGGGGCGCCATTCGCGTCTGGAATGATGATCAGATTGCGCCGGAAACAGGGTTTCCGCCGCATGGCCATGCCAATATGGAAATCATCACTTATGTCCGCACCGGCGCGATCAGCCATCGCGATAGTCTGGGCAATGCTGGGCGCACGCCGGGCGGCGATGTGCAAGTGATGAGCGCGGGGACAGGCATTCAACATGCCGAATATAATTTGGAAGGCGAAGAAACGACGCTCTTTCAAATCTGGGTTCTTCCCGATGCGCAAGGCGGCGCGCCCTCTTGGGGCCAACGCGCCTTTCCCAAGGGCGATCGTGCGGGCCAGTGGGTGACATTGGCCAGCGGCCAAGGAGACGGAGATGCCCTCCCCATTCGGGCGGATGCCCGCGTTTTGGGGGCCACGCTCAACGCAGGCGAAGCCCTAACGCTAGATGCAGACCCGGCCCGGCATCTTTATCTTGTGCCGGCCACTGGCGCGATCACGGTGAATGGTATCGCAGCAAATGCCCGCGATGGTGTGGCGATTACGGGAGAAAGCCAAATTACCATTCACGCTTCAGAAAATGCTGAGCTGGTGCTGGTCGACGCCCGCTGATTAGGCACGGTAATCCGCGATAATATCGCCAGCGGCGCGAAGCTCATCCTCATGGGTGACTTCGCGCCAGCTTTCGATCAGGGCCTCTGCTTCCCATTGTCGCATTGCCGGGTGATCTAAAATATGGTCCACCCACGCTTGGCCCGAGGCACCGACATCAAGCGCATAAGTCCGCACGCGAAAGGCAACGGGCGCAAAAAACGCATCCACAGCGCTAAATTGCGGTCCTGCCAAATAGGGGCCGCCAAAGCGTGACAAGCCTTCCGCCCAAAGCTCTGTGATCCGCGCGATATTGGCCTTCAAGGCATCTGACATAGGTTTTGGACGCACGCGGACACCCACATTCATCGTGCAATCATTGCGCAGCGCAGAAAATCCGGAATGCATTTCTGCCACCGCACATTGCGCCCAAGCCCGCGCATCAGCGTCCTGCGGCCAAACCTCTGGGTAGCGATCCGCCAGATACAATGTGATACCAAGACTGTCGTAAATTGTCCGCCCCTCATGCTGCAGCACAGGCACTTGCCCAGTGGGCGAGAAGGCTCGGAAATCGTCATAATTATTGGGCTTTAAAAAGGGCTCTAACCGATCTTCAAAGTTGAGACCCAGCGCCTTCATCAACACCCAAGGCCTAAGGCTCCAGCTGGAATAATTCCGATTTGCGGTAATCAGCACATAACGCATTTTACACCTCCAGCCCGATAGACCGATCAAGATCTGCCTCAATATAACGTGCCGCGCGCCAATAATGAACCGCCGCCCAGAGATAGAAGATTGCCGCGGTTGCGATGGCCAGCGCCAAACCTTCGCCTTTATTGCCTGCCAGGCGACCATATTGGTCACTCATCGCGCCGATCATCACCGGACCAAGACCTCCGCCCACCAGCGAGTAAATTAAATTGCTAAAGGCAGATCCTGTCGCGCGCATCCGCGGATGGAGCATATTTTGAAATGTGCCAAAGGTTGGCCCAAAATAAGAATATTGGAACAAAGCGGCCAACCCAACCAAGGCAATGGCAAAGGCGGGCTTGGTCTGCGCCATAGCCATCAGCAGTAAGGGCACGGCAACCACAAAACTAAATGCTGGCAACAAGGCATAGCCCTTGCGATTGGTGGCTGCCCACCGATCCACCAGCAGCCCAGAGCCAATAATGCTGATCGACGCGGGCAAAGCGGCCACAAAGCCCGAAACCAGCCCAGCTTCGACCAGAGAAAAACCAAAGCGTCGCATGAAATACGCCGCGATAAAGGCATTGATGCCATAGCCAATTAAGGCCGCAATGGCCGAGCCCATCAGCATATGCCGCATGGTTGGCCAAGTGAGATAGCGCGCGATAACCGCCTTCATGGGCGGCACGGCATCATCAGCGGGGACATCGTCAAACTGACCGCGCACAGGTTCTGCCACAAAGATATGAACTAACCCGGCCAGCACCAATCCGGGCAAGGCGGCGGCAAACAGGGCCGCTTGCCACCCATAGGCTTGTGCAATTAATGATCCGCCTGCCGCCCCAATAAAGGCGCCCAAAGGCGGCGACAGATGCAAAACCGAGAGCGCCGAGGCGCGCCTTTGGGGCGGGAAATAATCGGATACCAAAGAATTGGTCGAAGGAAGGCCCACAGCCTCCCCCACCCCCACACTCATCCGCGCGACTAGCAACTGCGTAAAGCTGCTTGCCAACCCTGTGGCTGCTGTCGCCAATGACCAAAAAAAGGTGCCGATGGCCACCAAAGTCAGCCGCCGAACCCGCTCTGCCAACCGCGCGACAAAGAGCCCCAGCACAACATTCAGCACCGCAAAGGCCAAACCATTGACCAGACCGATCTGAACATCGCTGAGGCCAAAGTCCGCCTTAATCGGCTCAACCAGCACGTT
>JAGWVG010000129.1 GCA_018970965.1 Alphaproteobacteria bacterium
CAAGCCATTGGCCACTGCGGCCTCTGCTGTCGCGAATACGTCTCCCGTCGATAGGGCAATATGTTGAACGCCCGCCCCCATATAATGATGGATAAACCGGGCAGAGAGCGTTTGAGACGCCATCGAGCCGTTCAATGTAATACGCAACGCTTTGTTGGCAGACTCGACAGCCTGACTTTGTACAAGGCCAAGCGTGTCTGCAATTTCCAGCTGTGGCGTCTTTTCTACGTCAAAAAGCGCGACATAATAGAGCAACCAAGAGAGGAATTCCTCATATTGCATCGTCTGCGCGATATGATCGATCGCGTCTAAGCCCAACGCTCGTCCAGGCTTGCCCGGCTTCAACTGCTCGGGAAACTCATGCGCCCAAAGCTGATCTTCCGTGCCGTCCTTCACAAAATAAATCAGACTGCCGCCAACGCCTCGAACTGAAGGCATTTGGATTTCATCGGGCCCGGCCGGCTGAGCATATTGCTGAATACCAAGGGCTTCGGCGCGTAATAGCGCAGCATCAGGATCCGTCACGCGCAGGCCGATGGCGCAAACCGACGCGCCGTGGACAACATCAAAGCTGTGCGCAAGGCCCTCCGGATCGCGGTTAACAACGATATTGATATTGCCCTGGCACCAGCGGACGACATCTTTGCGGCGATGGCGCGCAGCGGGTTCAAAGCCAAGCGCCGCCAACATTGCGCCCAATGCATCTGCTTCATCATCGCTGGCAGCAAATTCAATAAACTCCACGCCCTTTGCCACAACACGCGCAGGCATTTCCGGCGCAATGACGGGCTTTGGCCGGTGCGCCACTTGATCATGCATCCATTGCAAAGAGCGGAACCCATCGCGCGCGACCCCCGAGGCCGAACCCGCACGGAACCGGTCATTGAATATTTCAAGTGACCAATAGCCTTGATACCCAATGCGCTGGATGGCTTCCGCCCATTCCGCGAGCGGCAGATCCCCCTGGCCCGGCATGTTGCGGAAATGGCGACTCCAGCTGAGATAATCCATATCCAGCTTTGGCGCATCAGCGACTTGAACCAAGAACAGTTTTTCTGCCCTTATGTCACCAATGCTGGACGATGGTATCCCGCGCGACAGCGAATGGAAGCTATCGAGGATAAGGCCGATATTCGGATGATCGACATCGCGAACAATACCCCATGCCTCACGATGATCATGCACGTGCCGGCCCCAAGCGAGCGCCTCATAGCCCACACGCATATTGTGCTGTGCAGCCAAGTCGCCAAGGGCCTGTAAGTCAGCGATAATCTGATCGCGGTCCCCCAGTGACGCGGGCGAACAGTTGGAGCAAACCAGAATGAGGTCAGTCTCTAATTCAGCCATGACGTCAAATTTGCGTTTCATCCGCTCAAACGCGCGCGCGCGCTGAGCATCGCGCATACCCTCGAAGTCACGAAAGGGCTGGAACAACGTACATTCCAGACCGAGACTTTTGATCAGCTGACCAATTTGCTTTGGGCTGCCCGGAAAGGCGAGCAGATCATTTTCGAATATCTCGACGCCGTCAAAACCTGCATCCGCAACGGCACGAAGTTTCCCTTCCAGAGTCCCGCTGATAGAAACGGTTGCAATAGACGATTTCATAGGGCTGCTCACCAATTTTGGATCTGGTTTTGTTTGTACTAGTTAGTTCATTATGGCAAGACCGGGCTTGAAACATAGTTGAACGACCTCAGGAGAGGGAGACATTTGCATGAATTTTGAACGTTTGAACCCGATTACCGGTGCGGTTGCGTCTCGTGCGACAGCGATGAAAGCGGGGGACATGCCAGCTATCAGCCATAAGGCGGCATTGGCCTTCCCCGCTTGGGCTGCAATGGGGCCGAATGCCCGCCGCGCAATCCTGATGAAGGCTGCAACCGCACTGGAAGCCCGCGCCGACGCCTTTGTTGAGGCGATGATGGGCGAAATTGGAGCAACGAAAGGCTGGGCCTTGTTCAATCTTGGGCTGGCCGCTTCGATGGTGCGGGAAGCGGCTGCATTAACAACCCAGATTTCAGGTGAAGTCATCCCCAGTGACAAGCCGGGCTGTCTTGCAATGGCCTTGCGTGAACCTGTCGGTGTTATCCTTGGCATTGCCCCATGGAATGCTCCCATCATTTTGGGTGTACGGGCGATTGCCGTTCCGCTGGCCTGCGGCAATGCCGTGATCCTCAAAGCGAGCGAAACCTGCCCGCGCACGCACGAGCTCATCGTGGAGGCCTTTGCGGAAGCTGGGTTTCCAGATGGCGTGGTCAACGTGGTGACCAATGCCCCTGAGGATGCAGCGGATGTGGTTGGCGCCCTTATTGATGCCCCGGCGGTCAAGCGCATCAACTTCACGGGATCAACACATGTCGGCCGCATCATTGCGCGGCGCGCAGCAGAACATCTCAAGCCCTGCCTGCTAGAATTGGGCGGCAAGGCCCCGCTGATCGTCCTCGAAGATGCCGATATTGAAGAAGCCGTGAAGGCCGCTGCCTTCGGCGCATTCATGAACCAAGGCCAAATCTGCATGTCCACAGAACGGATCATTGTCGTGGATGCCATTGCAGACGCCTTTTGCAAGGCCTTCGCTGCCAAAGCACAGAACTTGGCCGCAGGCGATCCGCGCGACGGAACAACGCCGCTCGGCGCTGTGGTCGATCAAAAGACCGTGACACATGTGAACGCTCTAATCGAAGATGCCATCGCCAAAGGCGCGCGCCTCTTGGCGGGCGGGACGGCGCAAAGCGTGGTGATGCCCGCAACCGTTGTCGATGGCGTGACCGACAGCATGAACTTGTACCGTGATGAAAGCTTCGGTCCTGTCGTCGCCATCATCCGCGCACGCGATGCGGACCATGCGGTGGAGCTGGCCAATAATACGCAATATGGCCTCTCCGCTGCTGTCTTCACACGCGATGTGGCGCGCGGGCTGACAATTGCCCGGCAAATTCAATCGGGGATTTGCCATGTGAACGGCCCCACCGTGCATGATGAGGCCCAGATGCCGTTTGGCGGGGTCGGTGCCTCGGGCTATGGCCGCTTTGGTGGCAAAGCGGGCATTGATAGCTTTACTGAGCTGCGCTGGATCACCGTTGAAACCCAGCCCGGGCATTTCCCAATTTAACCAGTCACTCCGCCGGTGCGCTCCACAACGCGTGGAGCGCCGGCATAAAATGCGGACGGTGCGGTTCGGGAATGCGCGCGATAAGATCCTCTTCAAACTGGTTGGTGATGGCGCGCACCTGCGCCAACATCGCGTCGCCAGCCGGAGTGAGGACGATGGCCATTTTCTTTTTATCGAGCGGGACGCGTGCGATCAAGCCGCTGGCTTCAAGCCGGTTGAGCAGCGGCACCATATTGGCGCGCTGGATGTCGAGCATCCGCCCAATGTCGCTTGACGTCCTGTCTCGCCGCCCAGCGACCAGCAGGATCAACGATGCATCGATGATCCGCAGACCAATGGGGGCCAGCCGTTCGGTCAGATCAGCCATCATCGCATTGGCGGCCCGACGCAGCGCATATCCGGGCAAATTGGACAAGGGATCAGGCACGAGGCAGTTCCTTAATGCTATTGACCATAGCAATTCATATGCTATCGATCATAGCAATATTAGCGGGCTAATGGAGAAATGTCATGTCTGATCGTGCCGAGGAAGATACTGTCGCCTACACCGTTGAAAATGGCATCGCCTGGGTGTCGTTCAATCGCCCGGAAAAGCGCAACTGCATGAGCCCGAAGCTCAATCGGCAGATGCTGCGCGTCATTGAAAGCCTCGAATTTCGCGAGGATGTGGGCGTTCTGGTGCTGAAGGGCGAAGGCACGAGCTGGTCCGCCGGCATGGATTTGAAAGAATATTTCCGCGAGAATGAAGAAAAGGGCCTGCACGCGACGCGGCAGGCGCAGCGCGAAGCCTATGGCTGGTGGGAACGCCTTCGCTGGTTTGAAAAGCCGACCATTGCCATGGTCAATGGCTGGTGCTTCGGCGGCGCTTACGGCCCACTCTTCGCCTGTGATCTGGCCTTTGCCGATCAAGATGCGCAATTCGGCCTGTCCGAAATCAACTGGGGTATTTTGCCGGGCGGCGGCGCGAGCAAGATCATTACGGAATTGGCGACGTTCCGTCGCGCCATGTACCACGCGATGATGGGCGAAAATATTGATGGCAAAACAGCCGCCGAATGGGGCTTGGTCAACGAGGCGCTGCCCGCAGACCAATTGCAGGCGCGCGTCACTGCCGTTGCCAACACGCTGCTGGCCAAAAACGCCACGGCGTTGCGCGCCACCAAATGGGCCATCCGCCGCGTGCGCGAAATGACCTATGATAATGCGCAGGATTATCTGATCCGCGCGCAAGAGGCCGCGAATATGTTTGATGGTGAAGGCCGCAAAGAAGCCACGCGCCAGTTTATTGATGATAAAAGCTTCAAGCCCGGCCTTGGCGCCTATGATCTCACCAAGCAGCGTGACGCCTGACCATGATGTTTGACGCTGTCCGGACCTATGGCGCCACCCAGCCCCAACGGCTGGCCGTGGGTGATGCCGAAACTGGACAGCGTTGGACCTGGGCTGATCTTGACCGCGCGGCAGACCGCTTGGCGGCTTGGCTGGTCGACCAGCTGGGGCCAGCATCGGGTACGCCCGTTGCTGTTCTGGCGCGCAACCACCCGATGCAGCTTGTGTTGCAATTTGCCTGCGCGCGTGCAGGCAGCATCTTTGTGCCGCTCAATTGGCGGCTATCGGGCCCGGAATTGGCTGTCATCCTGGCTGATGCCGCGCCGCATTTACTGTTCGCCGATGCCGATTTTGATCCGCCGCCGGGCCGCTGGCGCACCCTACCCTTTGCCGACATAGGCGCACTGGAAGGAAACGCGCCAAAAGCACCCGATTATGCGCGGCGTGATTGGGATGCGCCGATGACGCTGCTCTACACATCGGGCACAACGGGTCGGCCCAAAGGCGTGATGATCAGCGAGGCCAATGCCTTTTGGGGCAATACCAATTTTGCGTTAGGGTGTCAGGTCGATCGCAACAGCGTGTTCCTGTGCGATTTGCCGATGTTCCACAC
Source organism: Alphaproteobacteria bacterium (assembly GCA_018970965.1). Classification (GTDB taxonomy): domain Bacteria; phylum Pseudomonadota; class Alphaproteobacteria; order Sphingomonadales; family Sphingomonadaceae; genus Aquisediminimonas. The sequence continues at coordinate 5,058 of JAGWVG010000129.1, forward strand.
CGCGGGGCTATTTGCTGCCGTGCGCGCGCCTTTATGGGCGGGAGGCAGTGTTTGGATCAGCAGCGGTTTTGATGCGGCCAAAACGATTAAGCGGATGGCGGACGCAAGCTTTGGGATCACGCATTACTTCTCGGTCCCGCAAATGGCCGCGATGCTGTGGGCGCATCCTGATTTTTCGCCTGAGCCGTTCCAGCGCTTGACGTTGTATGCAACGGGTGGCGCCCCCAATCCGCCCGCGCAAGTGAAGCGCTTTGTGGACGCAGGAATCAACATGTCGGACGGTTTCGGCATGAGCGAAACGGGATCCAATTTTGGGATGCCTGTCGATGATCCGGGCCTTTTGCTGGCCAAGGCGGGAAGCTGTGGCCTACCCTTTGCTACCATTGAAGCCCGCATTACGGATGATGACGGCCAGGCC
>JAGWVG010000130.1 GCA_018970965.1 Alphaproteobacteria bacterium
GGCATTAATCTCTTTGATCTCGTCCGCGGCCGATTGGTGCCATCAGACGAAGCACATGCCTTATTCCGCGAAGTTGACGAGGTGTTTGATCGGATCGCCTCGCTCCAGATGACCGCGCATAACTTGCGCGCATCGGGTGCAGGGCATTTGCGGATTGGGGTTGTGCCTTCTTTGGGGTTGGAAATTGCGCCGCGCGCGATTGCCGCTTTTCGAGCCAAAAACCCTGATGTCACTTTTGGGGTGCGCACCTTGCACCATAACGATGTGGTCCGCGCGCTCTATGAGCGTGAATGCGATTTGGCGATTGGCTATGACCCGCCTGATCATCCGCGCATGAAGCAGAAAAAGCTCGGCAATAAGGAATTGTGTCTGCTCGCACCCAAAGGGCAATTTGGGGGCGGGCGCGATACTATTTCGATAAGTGATCTCAATGGTCTGGACGTTGTCAGCGTCACAGGTAGTGGCCCAATTGGTGATTTGGTGACGCAGGCATTTGCCAAGGCGCAGGTGGAGGTGCGCGAGATTGTGTCTGTCAGCACCTATTATATTGCAGCGGCGCTTGTCCGTTATGGCGCAGGCGTTGCGCTAGTCGATGCGTTTACCGCGCAAGCAATGTCGACAGACGGGATGGACCAGTTGAAACTGGCACCACGCCTTGAATTTGGCGTCTGTGCGGCTTGGCTGGAAGACCGCCCGCTTTCAAAACTGGGTGTGAAATTTGTCGCAGCGGTCGAAGATGTTCTGGCGCAGCATTCTCAGGTCGCGCCAAGCCCTTAACCTTTGGCTATGGATAAGAGCTATATTTCTTCGCAGCTAAAACTTGCCGCTACTTTTCCGCATGTTAGCGTGGCTACATGATTTTGGAGGTTTCAAACAAAGGGGGCGGCACCCGCCAAAGCGTGCTGGTTGTCGGCACGGGTGTTGTCGGCATGGCGACGGCCTATGCGCTGGCACGACGCGGACTTTCCGTCACTTTGGTCGATCAGGCTTCGGGGGTCGGGCAGGGGGCCTCCTTCGCCAATGGCGCGCAGTTGAGTTATGCATATACTGATGCCTTGGCGAACCCGAAATTGCTGCGCCATATGCCTGCATTGGCACTTGGGATGGATCCGGTCTTTCGTCTGAAGGCCAGCGCAGATCCGCAGTATATTGGTTGGCTGTTGCGTTTTTTGCGCAATTGCACGCGCGATCGTGCGTTGGAGTCGACTTTGAGCGGGCTCACGCTTGGGCTGGAATCGCGCTTGGCGATGCATGCATTGCTGGCGCTGCACCCACTTGATTTTGGTCACAAAGCGCCCGGCAAATTGCATTTGTATAAAGATAAACAAAGCTTTGCCGGCGCGGCAACGATGGCCCGGTTAAAGACTGCACATGGCGCGCAGCAGCATGTTCTTGGCCGACAGGAGGCATTGGACATCGAGCCCGCCTTAGCGGCTTACAACGATGATTTTCTGGGGGCCATATTCTCCCCCGAAGATGAACTGGGGGATCCCCATCGCTTCTGTGCTGCGCTGTTGGACGTGCTGATCCAATCTTATGGCGTAAAGCTGCGTACAGGCGTGCGCGTTGCGGAAATTCGGCCCCATGCCACGCAGCCCATGCTTGTGTCGGCCACTGGAGAAAAATTTTACGCTGATCATGTCGTGATTTGTGCGGGCCTTGGCTCGAGCCGACTTCTTCGGCGTTTTGGGCTTTGCGATGTGCTGATGCCGATGAAGGGCTATTCGATGACGGCCCCAATGGGTGCTTATGCTCCAAAGACCAGCATCACGGATGTGTCACGCAAGCTTGTTCTCTGCCCGCTCAATGGCGCGATCCGCGTTGCTGGGCTGGCAGAATTAGGAGAACGAGATGTGGCTCCGTGCGAAGATCGGCTGGCGCTCATGGTGGAAAGCGCCAAGACGGCCTTTCCACAGGCTGCCATCTATGATGCGCCAGCATCCATCTGGGCGGGTGTGCGTCCTATGACAACAAATTCTCTGCCAATAATTCAAAAGGCGGCGCCTCGTGTCACAGTGAATATCGGTCACGGGATGCTGGGGTGGACCTATGCGATGGGCAGTGGGGAACGTGCCGCAAAATGCCTGCTGGCGTCAGAAAATTAAGAGGGGGAGACACGTATATGAAACACGCCTTGTCCCGATTGGGTCGCGCGACTTTGGGGGTTGCGCTTTGCGTTGGCCTCTGTCTCCAGCCCGCACTGGCGCAGAAAAAACAACTGCTGGAATATCCCAGCATCCATTCTCCCGTCGTGGGGGAAAAGGGTATGGTCGTTTCGCAAAATGCAACCGCATCGCGCGTCGGCGCGCAGATTTTGGCAAAGGGCGGAAACGCGGTTGATGCAGCCGTCGCAATTGGCTTTGCGCTTGCGGTCACATTGCCGCGCGCGGGCAATATTGGCGGCGATGGCTTCATGCTGGTCCGCGATGCCAAATCGGGCCAATTTATCTTTTTCGATTTCCGCTCCGTCGCGCCACAGGCGGCGAAGGAAAGCCTTTATGTCGATGCCGATGGCAAAGAGGCGTCACAAGCATCCAAGGGCTATCTTGCCCCATCCGTGCCTGGGACCGTGGCTGGACTGTTTATGGCGCATAAGCGTTTCGGCAAGCTGGCTTGGGCTGATGTCGTCGCCCCCGCTATTGCCTTGGCGCGCGATGGTATTCCGCTGACGCCGGACGAGGCTTTTGTATTTGAGTGGGGCAAAGAGCGGCTGTCGACCAGTGCTGCAGCTTTGGCGGCTTATTATAAGCCGGGTGGCCAGCTTTATCGCGCGGGTGAAATTATGAAGCAGCCCGATTTGGCTTGGACGCTTCAGCAAATTGCAGCGCATGGGGCTGATGGGTTTTATAAAGGGCCAGTGGCGGAGAAGTTTGCCGCTGACATGAAAGCGCATGGTGGCATTATCACGCTGGAAGACTTGGCCAATTACAAGGCCGTGGAACGCCAGCCATTGCGCGGCAGCTATCGTGGGCTTGATGTAGTTACGGCGCCACCCGCCAGTGCTGGCGGCGCGACGTTGTTGAATATGCTGAATATTCTTGAGAAGTTTGATTTGAAGTCGAGTGGGGCAGGCTCGGCCCAATCGCTCCACATCATGGCTGAGGCCATGAAGATGGGCTATGCCGATCGCTATCAGATTTTGGGCGATAGCGATTTTGTTGCGATGCCACTCAAGGGCTTTATTTCAAAGGCTTATGGTGCCAGCCGCGCCAAGCAAATTGATCCTGCCGCAGCCCAGCCCGTCAAGCTTTTAGGGCGCGGCGACCCGATGAAATTTGAAAGCCCCTCGACCACGCATTTCTCCGTGGCGGATGGCGAAGGCAATGTGGTGTCGACCACCTATACCTTGGGGGCAGATTTTGGATCGGGCGTGATGATTGCGGGCACCGGCATTTTGCTCAACAATCAAATGAATAATTTCAGCCACGAGGCGACAGTTCGGGCGCTGCGCGATGGTGCGCCATTGCCGCTGAATTCGATGGCGCCGGGCAAGCGTATGCTGTCCACAATGATGCCAACTATGGTGCTGAAAGATGGAAAGCCTTGGCTCGTCACGGGCTCACCCGGCGGCAGCACGATTATTGATACGGTGCTGCAAATGGTGGTGAATGTGGTCGATTATGGGCTGAATGTAGATGAGGCGACGCACCAGCCGCGCATCTTCCAAGATGCGAGCGATACGCTGCGCGTTGAGCCCAATTTTAACCCAGATACTGTCCGCCTGCTGACCCAGATGGGCCATAAGATCACATCTGATGAAACCATGGGCAGTGCCCAATCGATCATGATTGATAAGGGCCGTTTCTTAGGCGCGGCAGACCCGCGTCGCCCCGGCGCGCTGGCCGTCGCACCTGAACAGCTGGCGCATTAAGGGCACTGCCCCGCTGTGGGGCTGTGCAGCAGAGCCCTACCGGCGGCGCGGCCGGTAGGCTCTCCCGCATCCAGCGCGATTTGCCCGTTCACCAGCACATAGCGCATGCCCGTTGAGAACAGACTGGGCTGCGCATAATCCGCGCGTGGCGCAAAGCGATTGGGATCAAACACAATCACATCGGCAAAGGCGCCGGGCTTGAGCTCTCCGCGATCCGCAAGGCCAAAGGTGCGGGCGGTGCGCACTGTGCTGCGTTCAATAAAGCTCTGCAAATTCATCACCTTTTCTTCGCGTACATAGGTCGCGTAAGCGCGCGCGAAGGATGCGTAATAGCGGGGATGGCCTTGCGACGCGTCTGAACTGGTCATGACCCAAGGCCGCGTCATAAAGGCCGCAATATCCGCTTCACTTTGATTGAACGAGGCAATGCTTGTCTCACGCTCGCGCAGCAAAGCGAGCGCGGCGTCCACCGGGCTAGTGCCCATTTGGCTGGCGATGACATCCAATGTCTTGCCCTGCGCTGTTTTTGGCCCGGCTGTAATAAGAATGGCAGACGCCCCACCTCGCTTGCGCAGATTTTCCGCCATCTCGGTGCGCAGCTTTGCCTGAACAGCCGGATCATCAAAGCGCGCCAGCATGGCGCTGCGTCCGCCATCCTGCGCCCAGCGGGGCATCAATGCCGCCGATAGTTGCGTGCCTGAGGCTGACCAGGGGTATTGATCTGCCGTCACCTCAATGCCTGATTTTTGCGCGGCCTCAATTTGCTGGATGATGCGTGGGGCCTGGCCCTGCACATCCACGCCCAAGGCTTTGATATGCGCAATATGCACCGGAATTTTGGCTTGCCGCCCAACGTTCAGCGCCTCTTCAATCGCGCCTGATAGGCCAATGCTATAGCTCGATTCATCGCGGATATGGCTGTCATACAGCCCGCCTTTCAGCGCGGCCGCACGCGCCAGGGCAATCACTTCATCTGCCCGCGCAAAGCTTTGCGGCGCGTAAAACAGGCCCGTCGAAAGGCCCAAAGCGCCACTGCACATGGCGCTAGAGACAAGCTTGGACATATCGGCAATTTCGGCGGGACTGGCGGGCCTGTCTGCCGCGCCCACCACTTGCCCGCGCACGGCGCCCAGCCCAACATAGGCCGCCGCATTCACGCCAATGCCCCCCTCAGCTTCGGCCTTCAGAATTTGGGGGAGATCGGGTGCGCCCCAACCATCCACGCCCACAAAGGCGGTCGTCACGCCTTGCGTCAGAAAGGGCAGCACCAGCCGCGCTGCGGGATCACGCGACGTCAGCGCGGCATCCGCATGCGTGTGGGGATCAATAAAACCCGGGGCAACAATCAATCCCTTGGCGTCAATCACGCGCCGGGCGGGGACATCCAGATGCGGAGCGAGAGCGACAATGCGATCCCCTGTAATGGCGACATCGCCTTCAAAGGG
>JAGWVG010000131.1 GCA_018970965.1 Alphaproteobacteria bacterium
ATGAAAGCACCAATGATAACCGCGTAAACGGGCAGTCGTGCCGAACAGGTCATGAGCGGGGCGATCAAAATCGTGGTCAACCGATCACGCGGATCTTCGACGCTGCGTGTCGCCATAATGCCCGGCACCGCACAGGCAAAGGAGGACAGCAGCGGAATGAACGCACGACCCGACAGGCCAACCCCTGCCATAAGACGATCCATGATGAAGGCCGCCCGCACCATATAGCCCGAAGCTTCGAGCAGCAGGATGAAAGCAAAGAGCACCAGAATTTGCGGCAGGAACACAATCACCGCACCAACACCCGCAATTACGCCATCAATGAGAGCAGATCGCCAGAGCGTATCAGGCAATGTCGCCCGCACCCAGTCAGACAAAAGGCCCAGCCAGCCTTCGATGAGATCAACAGGGGCTTCAGCGGCGGAATAAACCAGTTGAAACATCGCAAATAGTGTTGCGAACAAAATGGCCGGGCCCAGCACAGGATGGAGGACGAAGGCATCAATTGTGCGCGTAATTTTACGGCCCGGACGTTCTGCGCGAATAGCGCGGCTGGCCATTTGGCGCGCGGCCGAGCGCAAATCTGCGGCGTCGCGCAGGGCCGGCTCTTTTGGCGCGGTCGGCGGTGTGCGGACCGCGTCCGTCAAAAACGCCCTAAGTTGCTCCAGCCCCCGCTTGCGGACAGCCACAGTCGGGATGACTGGTACGCCCAAGTCTTTGGACAATTGCTCGGGATCCAAGGTCAAGCCATCGCGCTCGGCCAAATCAACCATGTTGAGCGCGACAATGGCGGGCAAGCCAAGGCCAATCAGCTCAATCGCGAAACGCAGATGATTATCCAAATTGCCGGCATCAACGACGATGATGAGCGCATCAGGGCGGCGCTCGCCCGCTTGCCGGCCCATCACAACATCACGCGTCACGGCCTCATCGGGGCTCGTGGGCTGCAGGCTATAGGTGCCGGGCAAATCAACCAATTCAATCGGGCTGCCATCTTCCAGCGCAAATCGACCGGAATGCCGTTCGACAGTAACCCCGGGATAATTGCCGGTTTTTTGACGCGCACCCGTCAGTGCATTGAACAACGCACTTTTCCCAGCATTGGGGTTGCCCACCAAGGCGACCAACGGCAGCGTGCTCATGCGGCATCCACCTCAATTGCAGCAGCATGCGTTGCACGGATGGCGACAGTCATACGCCCCACGCGCACGGCCAGCGGATCCTTGAACAACAGCCACCCGCGATGCAGCGGCTGAACCTCTACGCCCTCATCAAAACCCAAACAGCGCAATCGATGCCCTTCCGCCTCGCTGAGCCGCGACCAATGGATGCGCGAAATGCGCGCAATCTGGTTCAGCGGCAAAGTATCGAGATGCACGGGCGATCCATAAGTCAAATTCTAGTTGCGATTGATTATCATTTGCTGCGCGTAAAGGCCAGCGATTCCCATCATGTCGCTGGATAGCGCAGCCGCCCCAAAAAACGCGCCATGCTAAAATGCCGGGTGCCGCCATTGGTCCAGCGTGCTTTTGCTTTTTCAAACTGCATCACATTGTCGATCCGCCGGGCCAGAAAAGCACGCGTGTCTGCCCAATCCTCGCTCTCATCATTCACAAAAACCAGCAAAGTTGCCGTGTAAACTGAGCCCAAAATGGCACGCTTGGTATAATGGTTATAATCAGCGGATTGATCGCCCGCGGCACGCCACATTTTATCCGCCGCGCGCCAGCCCAATTGAGCGGCCTGTTTTGCGTGACGCGGATTGGCAAGCCATGTCTGCGCACGGCGCAGCGCCTCGCGGTGCGGCGCAAGGAGCGCAAGACGCGCTTCCACCAGCGCGGTAATCCGTTCCCGAATTTTCATTCCTGCCAATTGCGCGGGCGAAAAGGCGGCAAGCATCGCGGCATCAATTTGGGCAAACCACGCCTCAATCATCTGGCCTGCACCATCCGGAAAAGCGAGGCGTGCCACATCCACATCAACGCCCAGCCGGGCTGCACTGGCTTCCAGCGCAGCCATAGTCCAACCGTCAAACGCCGCATCGGCCGGAAGAGCGGCCGCCAAAAGGGCGCGCACATCATCCAGCGTCATTTCGTCAACGTTCAAAGTCACGGTCAAAGCGCCTTCCCAGCAATAAGGTGACAGCCCTTAGATGGAGTGGTAGGACTGGTTCGTCAATTAATGCACCAATTTATGGGGGTCGTCACTATGGCGAAATTTTTTGGAAATCTGTGGGCGGTGGTCGCCGTTGGCGCCATTCTCGCACTTGGCCTGTTGTTCGGCCATATGGGTGGCATCGGCAACGTAAAGGGATGGATGACATTCCTGCACGTGCTGGTTGGCATCATGTGGATTGGCCATCTCTATTATTTCAATTTCACCCAAATTCCGACCATGCCGAAAATCCCGGCCGAGCTGAAACCGGGCGTGTCGAAATATATCGCGCCAGAAGCATTGTTCTGGTTCCGCTGGGGTGCCGCTTTCACGGTGCTGACCGGCCTTCTGGTCGCCTGGATCAGCCAATATCTGGTCGATGCGCTGACGTTGCAAACCGGCTATCGCGCAATTGGTATTGGCATGTGGCTGGCGCTGATCATGGCGTTCAACGTTTGGTTCATCATCTGGCCGAACCAGAAGCGCGCTTTGGGCCTTGTCGAGGCCGATGATGCCACCAAGGCGAAATCAGCCACAACCGCGATGATGTTCAGCCGTACGAACACGCTGCTTTCCATCCCCATGCTGCTGTGCATGGTGATGCAGAATCTGGGCGGCACATTCTAATCGCCTTTTGATCGGTCGGGCTGGCGCACCAAAATGAGCGCCAGCCCGATCATCACGGCGCCCACCCAATCAGCCGGCGCCAGCTTTTCACCATAGCTGATCCAGCCCATAGTGGCCGACACAACGGGTTGCGTAAGCAACGCCAGCCCAAAGACCAGCGGGCTCACACGGCCCAACGCAAACACCATCATCCCCTGACCAATAAGCTGGCTGACCACTGCGAGCGCGATAACTGGCGTCCAGTTGCTGGGCATAATGCGCTCTCCCAAAAACAGGGCGATGAGCAGCAATGGGCCAATGGTTGCAACGGTGGACCACGCCAGCAAGGTCCAGCTTTGGAGATGTTGGCGCGCTTGAACCACGAACACCAAATAGCCCGTATAGAAAATCCCGCCTGCCAAGCAGAGCATATCGCCGAGCAAATGGTCACGGCTTAATTCAGCGGATCGTCCCACCAACAGCGCGGCCCCCGCTGCTGCAATCACAAAGGCCATCGCCTCGCGCCGATTGGGCAGACTGCGCGCAACGATGAACCCCCAAATCGGGAAAAACAGGCTGGCCGCATTTGCAAAGAGCGTTGCATTGGCCAGCTTGGTTTTCAAAATACCAATATGCCAGGCCGCCAAATCTGCGGCGAAAAACAGGCCGGATAGCAGCATTGTTATGTAAAGCGCGCGGCTGGGCAACCAGCGCGGCTGCCCGCGCATGCGGGCAATAACGAACAGGAAGGGCGCGGCCAATGCCATGCGCCACATGGCAGATGCACTGGGCCCAACATCCGCCAACCGCACCAACCACGGCCCAAAGGCCAGCGCAAAATTTCCAAGAAAAAGGGCCCCATAGACAGCCAAGCGGCTGCCGCCCTCAGATTGCGGCAAGGCAGGATTAGGCGAAGGTTGCGGTTGCGTGTTTCCCATCTGCTCCATATCCCGAACCCCGACTCACAAAGCAACAGTACAGGGGAGCACATGTCGACTCTTTTTGATCCCATCGCGCTTGGCGATATTCACTGCCCAAATCGCATTTTGATGGCACCGCTGACGCGCGGCCGAGCCAGCGCAGGCCATGTGCCCAATGATTTGATGCGGCTTTATTATGAGCAGCGGGCAAGTGCCGGGCTGATTATCTCTGAAGCGACGGGCATTTCGCAAGAAGGGCTTGGCTGGCCCTCGGCGCCGGGGATCTGGACTGAGGCTCAGACCGAAGGCTGGAAGCCGATTACTGATGCCGTCCACAAAGCGGGCGGCCGCATCATCTTGCAGATGTGGCATATGGGCCGCTTGGTCCATTCCAGCTTCAACAACGGCGCGCCGGGTGTTTCTGCCTCTGCCACAACTGGCCCCGGCCACGCCTATACGGCAACCGGAAAGCAGCCTTTAGAACAGGCGCGCGCGCTGCGGTTGGATGAAATGCCCCGCCTCGTGGCCGATTATGTGAAGGCCGCTGAAAATGCCAAAGCTGCAGGCTTTGATGGCGTGCAGATTCACAGCGCCAATGGCTATCTGCTCGATCAATTCCTCCGCGATAATAGCAACCTGCGTGATGATGATTATGGCGGCAGCATTGAAAACCGCATCCGCCTGTTGCGCGAAGTTACCGAGGCTGTCGCCGGTGTCTGGGGCGCATCGCGTGTCTCTGTGCGCCTTTCGCCCAATGGCGATTCTCAGGGCGTGGATGATAGCAACCCCGAGCCGCTGTTCACGGCGGCAGCAGCCGCCTTGCAGAAAATTGGCATTGGCTTTTTGGAGCTTCGGGAACCGGGCCCCGATGGCACTTTTGGGCGCACCGATGTGCCCAAGCAATCCCCCGCCATTCGCCGCGCATTCACCAATCCGCTGGTGCTCAATTCTGATCTGACGGCACAAAGCGGTGCAGCGCTTGTTACATCAGGCGCGGCGGATGCTGTCAGCTATGGCCGTCCATTTATTTCCAACCCCGATCTTGTCGAGCGCATCCGCGACGGCAAGGCGTGGGCCGAAAATAATCTCGCAACTTGGTATTCGGCAGGCCCAGAAGGCTATACCGATTATCCAACTGCCGCTTAACAGGCGCACATAGGCAAGCGGGGCTCAGGCCGTGTGCCGGGCCCCAGCTTGCCGCATCTCAATCAGCGCTTGAATGTCGGGCACGGGCGTTTTAGCCACGTCGCGTGCTACGTTATCCCAAGATGCTTGCTTTTGCCGCAGGGCTGGTTTCAGCCACAGGCTTTGCGCCTTTGGGCTATTGGCCGCTCACGCTCGCCGCATGTGCGCTGCTTTTCCATCTGGTACGATCCGCCAAATCATGGCGCGCCGCATTGGGACGGAGCTATAGCTTTGGGCTGGGCCACTTCATCCTCGGGCTTAATTGGATTGCGGGGGCCTTCCACTACCAAAATGCCATGCCCCCGTGGCTGGGCTGGGTCGCGGTCATTGGGCTATCCCTCTATCTCGCCCTATTCGCGATGGCCGCCTTTGGACTGGCCTGGCGGATCGCCAAAAAATGGCGTGATA
>JAGWVG010000132.1 GCA_018970965.1 Alphaproteobacteria bacterium
TCGCAGCATTTGCGCGGCACCCTGCTATCTCAAGGATCATTCTCGTTATTGGTGCAGGGCAAGAGGCGCTGGCGCATGCCGCCGTGGCTGGCCTGCCCGTGGATGCTGTGGTTTTGGGCGGAACTGAGCGCCAGCATTCTGTGCGCGCGGGGCTTAATGCCGCGCACGACGCGGATTTTGTGCTGGTTCACGATGCCGCACGGCCCTTTCTGCCAGCAGCCGTCATTGATCGGCTGGTCGCCGCGTTAGAGACCAATAAGGCGGCCGTCCCCGCTTTGCCAGTTGTGGACACTCTGGCGCGCGGCTCTGATTGCCTTGGCCCAGTGGTGGATCGAACCGGTTTGATGCGCATTCAAACGCCGCAGGCCTTTTGCCGACATACACTCTTGTCCGCGCACATTGCGTGGTCTGCGGGGCCAGCAAGCGACGATGCGCAAATGGTCCGCGCGATGGGCGTTACTGTTGCGCAAGTGGCTGGAGATAAGATGCTCGAGAAAATTACCTTGCCAGAAGATTTTGCAGAAGCTGAGGCGCGGTTTGCCAAGCGCCTCGTCACGCGGACGGGGCTGGGGTTTGATGTCCACCGCTTAGCAGATGGCGAAGATTTATGGCTTGGCGGCGTTAAAATTGATCATGCTCAAGGGCTTGCAGGACATAGCGACGCCGATGTCGCGCTCCATGCATTGACGGATGCCTTGCTCGGCGCCTTGGGGGAAGGCGATATTGGCACGCACTTCCCGCCCAGTGACCCACAATGGCGTGGGGCACGCTCGGATAAATTTGTGCGTCATGCCGCACAATTAATTGCCGATTCTGGTGGGCAAATTGACCATGTTGACGTGACGATCATCTGTGAAGCGCCGAAAATCGGCCCTCACCGCTCAGCTATGCGCACGGCCATTGCAGAGATGTTGAACATTCCAGAGCGGTGCGTGAGCATTAAGGCCACCACCACGGAGCGTTTGGGCTTTACGGGCCGCGGTGAAGGTATCGCAGCTCAAGCCATCGCCACCATAAGGACGCCTTTGTAATGCGTGCGATAAGCAAATCTCTTAAAGCATGCGCCGCGGCGCTTATGTTTTGCGCACTCCCCGCGCCGCTTGCCGCGCAGACGGCACTGCCGTGCCTGACGCCTCCTGAAGCGCAAGCGATTATCAGCGTCACTTTGCCTGACATTATTGCTGGGACATCGTCCAAATGTGCGCCGCTTATTGGTTCGGCGTCATTTCTTGGCAGTTCTGGGCGGGCAATGGCCGATCGCTATCGGCCAAATGCTTTGACTGCTTGGCCGATAGCCCGGCCTGCCCTGCGAAAAATGGCCGGCCCCGACGCATCGTTGCTCGACATGATGTCAGATGAGAATTTACGTCTCTTTTCCTCCACTTTGGTTGCCACGGCTGTGGTGAAATCCATCAATCCCCAGCAATGCAGCGATATTGACCGGATTATGCGGGCAGTCGCGCCACTTCCGCCCGAAAATATGTCAATGTTGGTCGGGATTTTGCTTGAAATTATGGCCCGACCAAAGGCACAGGCCGCCGTCGCGAAAGCGAAGCCGCCCATCAACATTTGTCCGGCCTCCAGCGGGTCTGGCCAAATGGTGACAACAAAGTAAGCCTTATGATTGATGCCATCCCAACTGAATTGGTAGAGACTGCACGCCGCGTGATCGAAGAAAACCGCGCAAAAGGGCGGCGGATTGCGGTGGCGGAAAGTTGCACTGGTGGCTTGGTCTCAACGGCACTTACCGCGATTCCCGGATCGTCCGATGTGTTTGAAATGGGCTTTGTGACCTATTCCAACGACGCGAAGATGAGCGCGCTGGGCGTCGATTCGAATATTTTAGAAACCTTTGGGGCCGTTTCGATTGCGACCGCGTGGTCGATGGCACAAGGCACGCTTGATCATTCAACTGCCGATGTCGCCGTTTCGATTACCGGAATTGCGGGGCCAGATGGCGGCAGCGCGCAAAAGCCTGTGGGTACAGTCGTGTTTGCCCGCGCACGTCGCGGGGCTGATCCTGATGATGTGATTGCTGATACCAAGCAATTTGGCGATTTGGGACGCGGGCCTATTCGTGTTCAGGCAGCACTCGTGGCGCTGGAGCTGCTGCTGCCCGGCGCAGAGCTGTAAAGCGCCTCTGCCCGCGCTTCAAAAGCATCGGTCATTTTGGTTAATGCGCGGTCAAAAAACTGGCCCGCAATGGCCTCGAAAACGCGCGATTTAAACTGAAAATCCACCATGAACCCCACCGCGCATCCGCCTTCCGGCAGATCACGGAACGTCCATTCATTGTGCAGATATTTCATCGGGCCATCGAGATAATCGACGCGGATCGCATTTGGCCGTTCTTTCTTCACGCGCGACGTAAATTTCTCTTTTATGGCTTTGAAGCCAACCAACAAATCCGCGACCATTTCGGTCTCGCTGTTGGATGTGACACGCACGCCACTGACCCAGGGCAAAAATTCTCCATAGCGCGCAACATCGGCAACCAGATCATACATTTGCGTGGCACTCCAAGGGAGAGTGCGTGTCTCGCTATGCTTTGGCATTGGCCAATTGCGTTGCACGCGCCTGCTGCATCAGGGCAAAATCCCGATCCGCATGATAGCTAGAGCGCGTCAATGGCGAGGATGCGACCAGCAAAAAGCCCTTCGCGCGCGCAATTGCGGCATAGGCGTCAAAGGTTTGCGGCGTCACAAAATCCATAACCTTCGCGTGCTTTGGCGTCGGCTGCAGATATTGCCCAATGGTTAGAAAATCGATGTCGGCTGAGCGCATGTCATCCATCACTTGATGGACCTCTAGACGCTGCTCGCCCAGCCCGACCATGATGCCCGACTTGGTGAAGATGGATGGATCATGCCGCTTCACGGTCTCCAATAAGCGCAGCGACGCATAATAGCGCGCACCAGGCCGAATTGTTGGGTAAAGCCGCGGCACGGTTTCCAGATTATGATTATACACATCAGGCCGTGCAGCAACGATCGCTTCGACTGCTTTTTCCATCTTGTTGCGGAAATCAGGCGTTAAAATCTCAATCGTTGTCTCAGGCGTTGTGCGGCGCAGGGCTTCGATAACCTTCACGAATTGTCCAGCCCCGCCATCTGGCAAGTCATCGCGATCGACTGATGTGATCACGATGTGCTTAAGCCCCATTTCCGCTGCGGCGTCGGCCACATGTTGCGGCTCATTCGCATCCACCTTGCGCGGCATACCTGTCTTCACATTGCAAAACGCACATGCCCGCGTGCAAACATCTCCCAAGATCATCACGGTCGCGTGCTTCTTGGTCCAGCATTCGCCAATATTGGGGCACGCAGCCTCTTCACACACAGTGTTGAGCGACAAGCGGCGCATCAACGCTTTGGTCTCAGCAAAACCAACTGAGGTCGGCGCTTTCACGCGGATCCAATCCGGCTTGCGGACTCGGTCTGTTTGGGCAGGTGCTGTCATGCCGCAGCCCTTACTCCTTGCCACAAGGCTTGCCAACCGTGGCGGGCTTGCTAAGCGAAAATTCCCCCAGGAGACTCCCATGCCCGAATTCAAGGCCCTGATCGAAGGATATAAACGCTTTCGCGCGGATGCCTATCGCCAGCAAAAAGCGCGCTATGATGAGTTGGCCTCAGACGGTCAGGCCCCGCCAGTTATGGTTATCTCTTGCTGCGACAGCCGCGTCGACCCGGCGACCATATTTGATACTGTGCCCGGACAAGTCTTCGCGCTGCGCAATGTGGCCAATCTTGTACCCCCCTTTGAAACGGGTGGCGGCCTTCACGGCGCCTCTGCCGCCATAGAATTTGGCGTTTTGGGGCTTGGCGTGAAGCATATCGTCGTCATGGGACACGGCCAGTGCGGCGGCATCAAAGCCGCGCTTGCGGATGCAAAGCCCGGCCCAAGCAACAACATCTTCATTGATAGTTGGATGGGCATTGTGCGTGACGCGCGGGATAATGTTATTTCCTGCCACCATGACGACCCACAGCGCGCGCTGGAGTGGGAGGCTATTAAAGTCAGCCTCGCCAATTTGCGTACCTTTCCGTTCATTGCAGAACGCGAAGCTGCGGGGGAATTGAAGCTCCACGGATCTTGGTTCGCAATTGCCGAGGGCAGCCTTTACGTGCTGGATGAAGCCGAAGGGAGCTTCAGCCCCGCATGAGTGCTGCGCCCGAGACATTAGAGGCTGTGCTGGCAGACATTATCCGCCGGTGGACTGGCGCCGTAAAAGATCGGCATAGCGCCTTGCATACGCCCGTGGTCTCTTCCGTTATCGATGGGTGCCCCGCGTCGCGGATCATGGTGTTGCGCGCGGCGACGGCCGATGGCACGGCCTTTAGGTTCCATACAGATGCCCGCTCTCCCAAGGCCCATGCGATCAGCAATGGCGCGCCGGTCTCGCTTCTTGGGTATGATGCGCAAGCGCGTGTGCAACTTATTGTACGCGGCAAAGGGCGGGTTGAGACAGAGAGTGCCGCAACAGATGCCGCGTGGCAGGCCTCCGCCCTGTCCAGCCGCCGTTGTTACCTCGCCGCGCACGCTCCGGGAACTGAAGTTGACGACGCAATAAGTGGGTTGCCCGACCATCTTTTGGCACGCGCGCCAACCGCAGATGAAAGTGAAGCCGGACGGGCCAACTTCGCTATCCTTCAAATTGAGGCAAGTGAATTGGAATGGCTGTTGCTCACCAGTTGCGGCAACAAGCGTGCTGTTTTTCATTACGTAAACGAGAAATGGCAGGGTCAGTGGATCACGCCGTGAGCCGCCCCCGCTTGACCATCTGGTATGATGGCGCCTGCCCCTTATGCATCCGCGAAATTGCTGTGATGAAGCGGCTTGATCGCGCCCAACGGATCAGCTTTGTTGACCTAACAAAAGGCGACACCCCCTGCC
Source organism: Alphaproteobacteria bacterium (assembly GCA_018970965.1). Taxonomy (GTDB): domain Bacteria; phylum Pseudomonadota; class Alphaproteobacteria; order Sphingomonadales; family Sphingomonadaceae; genus Aquisediminimonas. The sequence continues at coordinate 4,894 of JAGWVG010000132.1, forward strand.
CTCTGGACCGTCAACTCATGCTCGCGCGTTTCCATGCCACAACGGCGCAAGGTGAAACGCTGTCAGGCGCCGCCGCATTTGCGGCTATGTGGCGCGAAATACCTCTATTGAAGCCCTTGGGCCTCATCGCACGCAATAAAGCCGTTTTGCGGCTGTTGGAGTGGGCCTATCTTCGCTTTTTGAAGATCAGGCCCACTCTCCAACGCTGGGCGCGTTAGCGCGTCAGCTTCTTATAGGCGAGGCGCGTCGGACGATCAGCCGCGTCGCCCAGGC
>JAGWVG010000133.1 GCA_018970965.1 Alphaproteobacteria bacterium
CCCGCGCCTATCAATGGGCTGATGGATCGGCCTATGTAAACCATGTGGCCCTGGTGCGACAGGCGCGCGGTGCAGAAATGCCCGAGAGCATTTGGCATGAACCTTTAATGTATCAGGGTGGATCAGACGGGTTTTTAGGCCCGCGAGACCCCATATCCCTCGCCGATGAAAGCTGGGGCTGCGACATGGAGGCAGAGGTCGTCGTCGTCACGAGCGATGTGCCAATGGGCGTCTCGGCAGACGAAGCCCGAAGCCTGATCCGGTTGGTGGGGCTGACCAATGATGTCTCGCTGCGCAATCTGATTCCAGATGAATTGGCAAAGGGCTTCGGCTTTTTTCAATCCAAACCCGCCAGTGCCTTTTCTCCGGTGTTTGTAACGCCTGAGGCACTGGGGAGCCGCTGGGATGGTGGGAAGCTGCATGGCGCTTTGTGTGTCGATCTTAACGGCACCCCGCTGGGTCGCGCAGATGCGGGCGTGGATATGACCTTTGATTTCGGCCAGCTCATCGCGCACGCCGCAAAGACGCGGAGCCTATGTGCCGGCACGATCATTGGCTCGGGCACTGTCTCCAACCGCGATGCCGATGGCGGGCCGGGCAAACCCCTCAGCGCTGGCGGCCTCGGCTATTCCTGCCTTGCCGAAGTGCGCACCGTCGAAGCCATCCAACACGGGGCACCCAAAACGCCGTTTTTGAAAAAGGGCGATAGCGTCAGGATTTGGATGGAGGATGAGAAACACCATCCCATTTTTGGCGTGATTGAGCAGGTGGTAAACTAAACGACGCTGCGCTGCTTCAGCGCGGCGATGTCCGCGGCGCTATGGCCCAGCACATCCTGCAAGACCTCTGCCGTATTCTGCCCCAGCAAGGGCGGTTCGCTCCCCGCATCGGGCATCGAGTCTGACAGGCGCAATGGGCTTGCAATTGCCGGGCGATTTCCGGCCATCGTTGCCAAGCCGCGCGCCACGGATTGCGGATCGGCAAGCGCCTGACCAATATCATTAATGGGGCCCGCCGGCACATTGGCGGCAGAAAGCGCCGCATCCCAATGCGCGGTCGTCTGTGTTTTCATGGCCGCTGCCAATTGCGGAATAAGAGTCGCCCGGTTTTCCACGCGCCCGGCATTGGTTGCGTAAAGCGGGTCAACCGCCAAAGCTGCCAACCCCAAAACCTTCACAAAATGCGCGAACTGGCCATCATTGCCCACGGCCACAATCATATGCCCATCGGCAGTTTCAAATACCTGATACGGCACAACGCTGGGGTGCGCATTGCCCATGCGCTTGGGCGCCTCGCCCGTTACGCGCTGGTTTAGGCCAATATTGGCAAGCGTCGAGACGGCCACATCCAGCAGTGCCATATCAATAAACTGGCCACGGCCCGTTTCATGCCGCTGGTTGAGCGCCGCCAGCACCGCGATGCAGGCATGAAGCCCCGTCATCACATCAACCAAGGCCACGCCAACTTTTTGCGGCTCACCATCTGGCTGGCCGGTAATGCTCATCAGGCCCGACAGGCCTTGCACCATCAGATCATAGCCGGGCTGATGTGCGCGCGGGCCGCTATGCCCAAAGCCCGTGATCGAGCAATAAACAAGCCGCGGGTTGAGTGCCTTTAGGCTGAGATAATCCAGCCCATATTTATCCAGCCCGCCAACTTTGAAATTTTCGACAAGAACATCACATTTGGTCGCAAGTTCGCGGATCAGCGCCTGACCTTCGGGCTTCGATATATCAATCGCCACGCTCTTTTTGTTGCGATTGGCCGAAAGATAATAGGCGGAGAGCCGGTCTTCCCCCGCACCATGCCAAGGCGGGCCCCAGCTGCGCGTATCATCGCCTTTGCCGGGCTGTTCGATCTTGATGATCTCGGCCCCCAAATCTCCCAGCATCTGCGTGCACCACGGCCCTGCGAGAACGCGGGACAGATCAAGCACGCGGATGCCGGTGAGAGCTTTGGTCATGATTTACTTCTGGTTCGCGTAAATCTTTGCGAGCTCAAACAGATAATCACGACCTTCATAGAGGGCCGACACGCGGATACGCTCATTCAAGCCGTGCGCGCCATTGCCATCGGCATCGCCAAAGACGCCCGGCATGCCATAGGTCGGGATACCCGCCAGCGACAAATACGGCGCATCGGTGCCGCCCGTCGACATGGTCGGGATCATCGGCACACCCGGGAAGTGCTTGGCGGCGAGCTTTTCAGCCGGGCCAAAAATCTTGGGCGAGAGCGGCGGCGGCACAGCCACCGGACGCACCGGCGGAATCTTGGTGATCGACACCGACGGATCGCCCACAACCTTGGCCAGCTCATCCCGGATCAGATCGGTCGAGACCCCCGGGAAAATGCGGCAATTGACGACGGCCCGTGCGCGCTGCGGCAGGGCATTCATCGCATGGCCCGCTTCCATCATCGTAGCAACGCAGGTGGTGCGCAGCATCGAGTGGTAGGACGCATCCTTTGAGACAATCGCATTGGCCGCGGCATCATTGGGGTTGGCAACCAGCGCCTTCATGGCCGTGCCCATCTCGCCCCCCACGGCATCGCCTGCACGCTTAAAGAAGACGCGCGTCGTATCCGTGAACATGATGGGGAATTCATAGGCCCCAACTTTCGAAACAGCGGCTGTCAGCGAATAAATGGCATTATCGGGGCGCGGTACCGAGCTATGGCCACCCGGATTGGTCGTTTCGAACAGATAATTCTGCACGGTCTTTTCGCCGACCTGCATCGACAGAGCGACCTTCTTGCCATTTTTATCAAGGCGGCCGCCGCCACCTTCGTTCAGCGCAAATTCGGCCGAAATCAAATCTGCCTTGTTGCGGGCCAAATATTCCGCACCATTAAACGCGGTCACGCTTTCTTCGCCACAGGTCAGCGCCAGCTTAATTGTGCGCTGCGGGCGGAAGCCTTCCTTCTTGAAGCGGATCATCGCATCGGTCCAGATCGCAGCCTGCGCCTTATCATCTGCCGCACCACGGGCGTAGAAATATCCCCCTTCTTCGATCAGCGTGAAGGGATCACGCACCCAATCTTCCCGGCGCGCTTCGACCACATCGATATGGGCCAGAAGCAGCATTGGCTTCACGGTCTTGGATGTGCCCTGCAGAACAGCAACCAAGCCACCTTCTTTGGGATGGTCGGGCGCGGCAAAGAGCGTGACGTCCTTATCGCTATAGCCTGCCGCCTTGAGGCGGGCAGCCATGCGTTCCGCCGCGAGCGTGCAGCTCCCTGCCGACAGCGTGGTGTTGGTTTCCACAAGTTCCTTATACAAATCGCGGAACGCCGCCTGATCGGGGCGGATCGATTGAGCCATGGCTGTGGTCGACATTGCCGTCAAAACGGCAGCCGCCGCCAATTTACGAAAACGCATGATATTCCCCTCCTCAGTTATGGGATCAACTAAATGCCTGAATGCCTGTGATCGCGCGGCCGAGGATCAGCGCATGCACATCATGCGTGCCCTCATAGGTGTTGACCGTCTCTAAATTCACCGTGTGGCGGATGACGTGATATTCTGCCGAAATGCCATTGCCGCCGTGCATATCGCGCGCGATGCGGGCGATATCCAAGGCTTTGCCACAATTATTGCGCTTGATGAGGCTGATCATTTCGGGCGACCATGTGCCGGCATCAATCGCACGGCCCACCGTCAGTGCGGCTTGCAGACCCAAGGCAATCTCTGTCTGCATATTCGCCATTTTCAGCTGCGGAATTTGGTTGGCGGCGAGCGGACGACCAAATTGCTTGCGATCAAGCTGGTATTGGCGTGCACGGTGGAAGCAATCTTCCGCCGCACCCATCACGCCCCAGGCAATGCCATAGCGCGCTTTGTTGAGGCAGCCGAACGGGCCAGACAGTCCCTGCACATTGGGCAGCAGATTTTCTTCGGGAACGAAGACGTCTTCCAGCACAATTTCGCCCGTGATGGAGGCCCGCAGGCTCAATTTCTTCTCAATCTTGGGCGTGGAAAAGCCCTTCATCCCGCGCTCGACAATGAAACCGCGGATCACGCCGCCTTCATCCTTCGCCCAGACGACAGCAATGTCCGCGATAGGGGAATTGGTGATCCACATTTTCGCGCCATTGAGAATATAGCCGCCATCGACCTGCTTGGCGTTGGTCTTCATCGACGCAGGGTCTGACCCGGCATCCGGCTCGGTCAGGCCAAAACAGCCGACCCATTCCCCGCTTGCCAATTTGGGCAGATATTTTTCGCGCTGTGCTTCGCTGCCATAGGCATGGATCGGGTGCATCACGAGCGAGCTTTGAACCGACATGGCCGAGCGATAGCCCGAATCAACGCGCTCTACCGCGCGGGCGATGAGGCCATAAGCGACATGGCTAACACCAGCGCACCCATAGCCCTCAATCGTCGCGCCGAGCAGGCCTTGTTCGCCCAGCTCATTCATGATCTCGCGATCAAAACGCTCGTCCAACGTAGCGGAAACGACGCGCGGCAAGAGCTTATCTTGCGCATAGCCTTCGGCCGCATCGCGGATCATCCGCTCGTCTTCGGTCAGCTGCGCGTCGAGGTGAAAGGGGTCATCCCACTTAAAAGGTGCAAACTTAGCCATGCCGCTTCCTGCCAGATTTAATGGAGGGGCTCAACACCGCGGAACATAGTCATTGGGCTGTAAAATCAAGACCAATATCTGCCGCTGGTGCGCTCTGCGTCAGCCGACCAACCGAGATATAGGTCACCCCCGTTTCGGCCTTGGCGCGGATTGTCTCAAGCGTCACACCGCCCGAGGCTTCGGTTGGCACACGCCCCGCCACCAGCGCCACGGCCTCACGCAACATTGGCGCATCCATATTGTCGAGCAGCAGATGCGTCGCGCCTGCCGCCAAGCCGGGTTCAATTTGATCAAGCCGATCCACCTCAAGGATGATCCGTTCTACCCCGGCATCGCGCGCGCGACGCACGGCTTCGGCCACGCCGCCTGCTACAGCCACATGATTATCCTTAATCATCGCCGCATCCCAAAGGCCCATGCGATGATTGGTCGCGCCGCCCATGCGCGTTGCATATTTCTCCAACACGCGCAGGCCGGGGATTGTTTTGCGCGTATCGAGCAAGGTGCAGCCTGTGCCCGCAATCGCCTCCACATAGGCGCGCGTCAGCGTGGCGATCCCTGAG
>JAGWVG010000134.1 GCA_018970965.1 Alphaproteobacteria bacterium
GCGGATTCCGAGACAGCCATTGCCACATTGGGGACACGCGATGGCATGATGTTGGATGCGGTTTTGCTCGATCATGCCATGCCTGATGATGAGGCTGTGGCGTTGATCCGCGAAATTAAGGCCCGCCGCCACCAATTGCCCATTTTGATGCTGACACCCGTCAGCGATGTCGGAATGGCCGTGGCGGCCATTCGTGCGGGCGCAACAGACTTTCTGGTTAAGCCCGTCGCGCCGGATCGGCTCTTGGCGGCATTGGACGTTGCAGCAAGTGATAGCCTTGCGTCTGGCGAATTGCGGCCGCTGACAGAAAAGCTTTCAGCACCATTGCGCTTTGACGAAATTGTTGGGTCAACGCCCGATTTTCGCGCCGCAATGGCGATCGCTGCCAAAGCCGCCCGCGCCCGAGTGCCCGTTTTGATTGAAGGGGAGCCGGGCGTTGGCAAAGAGATGTTGGCCGAGGCAATCCATGCGGCGTCGCCGCGGGCGAAGCGGCCCATATTGCACGTCAATTGTGCAGCCATTCCTGCCAATATCATTGTCTCACATCTTTTTGGGCACGAGAAAGGGGCCTTTCCAGGTGCCTTTGCGCGCCATGTCGGCAAAATCGCCGCCGCAGATGGCGGAACGCTGTTTCTGGACGACATCCACAGTCTCAGCCCAGAGGGGCAAGCTGCCCTGCTGAGCTATGTGACGACCAGCCACCTCATCCCGCTGGGTGCACGCATGCCAATTTCGGCAGATGTTCGGATTATCGCGGCGGCCAGCGGTCGGTTGGAAAATGCAGTGGCCGCCGGCCAATTTGATGTTGAACTTTATGGCCGGTTATCCGCGGTCCACTGCACGCTGCCGCCGTTGCGGCATCGCCAGGCTGATATTGCGGCCTTATCCCGGCATTTGCTGGCGCGCATCACGCGGCAACCGGGTTTGCGAGAATTGGGGATTACCGATGCGGCGCTTGAGGTTTTGGCAAGCTATGCCTGGCCAGGCAATGTGCGCCAATTGCAGAATGTTCTCTTTCGTGCAGCGGTTCTGTGCGACGGCGACGCCTTAACCGCGTCTGATTTTCCGCATCTGGCAAGCCAGAGCCAAGGCCGCTCTGCGCGTGATAGTGGCATGGTCGGCCAAGAGGCGGGGGTGACCCTGTATCTCCCCGATGGCAATATGCGTCCGCTGGAGGATATTGAGGCGGATATTATCCGCCTCGCCATTGGCCATTATCGGGGGCGCATGACTGAAGTCGCGCGCCGATTGGGGATTAGCGAAGTCGCTTGATCAGCTGCGTGCCCAAAATGCTGTTGTCGCTGCCCACCCCGCGAGCGCCGCACCCCCCGTCAACACGGTGCCCCACAAAATATCGAGCAATGTGACCTTCAGGCTCCAGACTTTCAGTGTGGCAAAATTCGTAAGGTCATATGTGGCGTAACAGAGGAAGCCGAGAACAGCGCCCTGCACCAGCGCGGTCTGCCAACGCCCTGTTTCCAATGCGGGGCTGACAGCAAACCAGAGAATGCCTGCGATATAGATCAAATAAAACGCAATTGCCGGGCCCAGCCGAAGGCCGCCTAACAGGTCTCCAATTTCAGGCTGATAGAGCCGTGTATACATGGTGCGCAGCCAAAAGCTGTCAATCACAGCAAAGGCAAGGCCGGTGAATATATAGCTGGCGATCATTCGTGCGATCATCTTGGCTCTCCGCAAATGGGGTCGGCAGCTTAGGCTGGTGGGCGTTGCTGGCGAGATGAACCTTGGGTCAGGCCAGTGTCGCGCTTGGCACCAGTGCTGTATCTCGCAGGCCGCGCCACACGCGAAGCGCCTGTGCCGTTTCAAACACATCATGCACGCGAATGATCTGCGCCCCTTGCTCTGCGGCTTTCAAGGCCAGAGCAAGTGATCCGCCCAGCCGTTGGTCTGCCGCAGCCTCATTGGAGAGCGCACCAATCAGCCGCTTGCGGCTTGCGCCAAAGAGAATCGGCACGCCCAATGTGTGGAACAAGGACAGGCCATTGAGGATCTGGAGATTATGCGCAACTTGGCGTTTGCCAAAGCCAATGCCGGGGTCGGAAATGATCCGCTGCCGATCAATCCCTGCCGCCACCACTGCTGCAATCCGGCTTTCCAACCAATCATAAACATCGGTCAGCGCATCGCCATAGACATCATTGCTGTGCGGATCTTGCGGGGTGCCCGGAAAATGCATCAGCACAATCGGGCAAGTCTTTGCGCGGACGACGTCTAACGCGCGATCATCATAGAGCAGGGCCGAGACATCGTTGATTATATGTGCGCCAGCCGCAAGGCCTTGCTCCATGACTGCGGCTTTGCGTGTATCGAGTGAGAGGACAAGGCCGCTCTCTCGAAGCGCGTGAACAACGGGCAGGACGCGTTGAAGTTCATCACCCTCCCACAAAATCTTGGCGCCGAGGCGCGTAGATTCGCCTCCTAAATCGATGATGGCAGCGCCTTGTGCGGCGAGGCTACGGGCCTGTGCTGCGCAGCTTTCTGCATCTCCCAAATCGGCATTGCCGCCCGAAAAACTGTCAGGCGTCAGGTTTAAAATGCCCATGATCTGAGGCGTGTCGAGGGGCAGTGCGTGCTGCGCCAATTTCAAGGGCGCGCGCGGCTGCGTTGCGGCCTTCCGCATCGCCTCAATCCGCCGGGACTGTTCTTGGGGAAGTGCCGCGCACCAATTGTTGAAAGCCGCAACGGGGATCAGCCATTGCCCCGTGCGCTTGCCCGCTTCTTTCGCGATAATTTCCCAGGCCGAAAAAAACTGCAGGCCCCCTGCCAAGCGTTCGCATTGGCCATCGCCCCCAAAAGGCGCGTCAACAAAGGCCGTGGGCCGGGCGTAAAGCGTGGCCGAGGCGGTCGGCCGCGTCATTAGGGCTGGGTGGCAAGCAGATAGGTTTGGCGCAGCGCATCAATGGGCTGGAGGCCATCGGGCGTTTCATAATGCCAGAAGGTCCAGCCATTGCAGCTGGGGGCGCCTTGCAGTGTTGCGCCCAGCTTATGGATCGAGCCGGATTGGCTATCTGCGAGCAATGACCCATCCGCACGCACAGTTGCCGTCCAACGGCGCTTTAAATCACACACTTGGGTGCCCGGCGCGATATAGCCGGTTTCCACCAATGTGCCGAAGGCGACGCGCGGCGCGGCCGTATCGGCCTGCATGGTTTTCAGCGACGATTCATCGAGGGGAAGCGCCGCTGCGATGCGCTCTTGCGCGACATCCACATAATCCAATTCGCGTTCCAGCCCAATGAAGTGGCGGCCAAGGCGCTTGGCAACGGCCCCTGTCGTCCCCGTGCCAAAAAAGGGATCGAGCACAATATCGCCCGGCTTCGTGCAGGCGAGAAGGATGCGGTAAAGCAGCGCTTCGGGCTTTTGCGTTGGGTGGGCTTTGGTTCCGTTTTTCTTGATGCGTTCTTGCCCCCCGCAAATCGGGAAGGACCAGTCAGAGCGCATCTGCAATTCATCATTCAGTGTTTTCATTGCGCGGTAGTTGAAAGTGTAGCGCGCATTTTCGCCTTTGGAGGCCCAGATCAACGTCTCGTGCGCATTGGTGAAGCGCGTGCCCTTGAAGTTGGGCATTGGGTTCACTTTGCGCCAGATGATGTCGTTCAAAATCCAGAAGCCCTCGTCTTGCAAAACAGAGCCGACGCGGAAGATATTGTGATAGCTGCCAATCACCCACAAGGTGCCATTGGGCTTTAAGATGCGGCGCGCTTCGGACAGCCAAGCGTGCGAAAAGTCATCATAGGCCTTCAGGCTATCAAATTTATCCCAATCATTGTCGACAGCATCAACGCGCTTGCCTTCAGGGCGGAACAGGTCGCCGCCCAGTTGCAGATTATAAGGCGGATCGGCAAAAACCATGTCCACACAGGCATCGGGCAACGCGCGCATCGCGGCAATGCAATCGCCCATAATGATCTGGTCGAGCGGCAGGGTTGCGGCCTTTGTCTCGGCCTTCCGAACCTTTTCCAACACGCCCATGTGACACTCCTTTTTTGCACAAGAAGCGCCGTGGTGAGTCATCGGGAGTCGCGCGTCAACCCCTTGGACTCGGCAGAAATGCGTCATTTTCCTGTCATCAATGGGGGAACGAAACGAGTCCGCCACGATATATGGCATAAAGTTATCCACAGGGGCTCAAGCCCTAGTGGTGTGGCCGCAAGGACTCACAAGTCCAAAAAATGTTGTGCGACAGGTGCAAAAGAGCGTCGGTGAAGGGGGGAAGGGCCCAATTCGCGCAACGCCGCCATGTGCGTGGCCGATCCATAGCCTTTGTTGGATGCCCAACCATAGCCGGGATAATCTGCATCTGCGGCAATCATCAGCCGGTCGCGATATTCTTTGGCGATAATGCTCGCTGCTGAAATGCAGGGGTGCAGCGCATCCCCGCCAATCACGGCCTCTGCTGGCCAGCGCCAGCGCGGCAGGTGATTGCCATCGACCAAAATCTGCGCAGGCTCTTGCCCATTGGCGCACAGCGCCTCAACCGCGCGCGTCATCGCAAGGAAGGTGGCTTGAAGAATGTTAATTTGATCAATCTCTTCGACGCTCGCGACGCCTATGCCCACATGGCAGTGCGCAAGAATTTCTGCTTCCAATATGGCCCGGCGTTTTGCGGTCAGTTTCTTGCTGTCGTCCAGCCCGATAATTCCCTCGGGGCATAAGATGACGGCGGCGGCAACAACGGGCCCTGCAAGAGGGCCGCGACCCGCCTCGTCGACACCTGCGATCAGCATTGCGGAAGATCACGCACCGCTTGATGCCCCATTGGCCCATGTCCGCCGCCCAATCCTGGTGCAGCGATCAGCGCGGCACGCACAAATTGACGCGCGCGGCCAATGGACTCCACCAGCGGCAAGCCCTGCCCCAACCCTGTGGCGATCGCGCTGGCCAAGGTGCAGCCTGTGCCATGCGTATGGCGTGTATCGATCCGCGCCTCTTCCCAGCGCATCACTTCCCCGTGCGTGTCGATAAGCCGATCTATGAGCAGATCGCCTTCCGCGTGCCCGCCTTTGATAAGAAGCTGCCCCGCGCGCTGAACGGCGGTGGCTTCGCCTCCTAATGCCTCTAATTCCGGCAAATTGGGCGTG
>JAGWVG010000135.1 GCA_018970965.1 Alphaproteobacteria bacterium
ATGAAACTGCGTGCCATAAAAGCGACGACTGTCATCAGCGATGACCGCAAAAGGCGCACCTTCAGTTGTCGCAACCACGCGGAAGCCCGGCGCAAAGGCAGTCACCTTGTCGCCATGGCTCATCCAAACTTGATGGCGCGAGCCCTTGTCCCAAAGGCCATCAAACAACAAACAATCGTCTGAAATATCGATAAAGGCGCGGCCAAATTCGCCGCTGTCGCCCGGCTCCACGGTGCCGCCCAATTGCTGCGACATTGTCTGCTGGCCGTAACAAATGCCCAAAATTGGGATGCCTGCCTCAAAGAAGCGCTGGGGGGCGCGCGGCGAGCCTGCTTCGGGTACGGAAGCCGGGCCGCCCGACAGTATGATGCCCTTAGGCTGCATCCGATCAAAAGCGGCATCAGCCGCATTAAATGGTGCGATTTCGCTATAGACACCCGCTTCGCGGACGCGACGCGCAATCAGCTGCGTCACCTGGCTGCCAAAATCGACAATAAGGATGGAATCGGAGGGCTGAACAGTCATGACGCGCCGATAGGCAGCGCATGACCATCTGTCCAGTTGAGCCCGCAAAAACGGGCAGTCGCTTGGGGACGACTGCCCGGATGCGCAATCAGGGAATGGGGTGGATTGTCAGCCCCGTCCATTTCGCAGCGAAAGCCCAAAGGTCAGCCGTTTCTGCGACAATCTTGTCCGTCGGTTTGCCCGAGCCATGGCCCGCCCGCGTTTCAATGCGGATCAGATGGGGCTTATCACCCAAAGGAGCGGCTTGAAGTGCAGCAGTGTATTTAAAGCTATGGCCGGGAACAACGCGATCATCTGTATCCGCCGTCGTCACCATGATCGCCGGATAGGCCGTGCCGCTTTTGATGTTGTGATAGGGCGAATATGCCCGCAGCACGCCAAAATCCGCTTCCTTGCCCGGATCACCATAATCATCGACCCAATAGCGGCCCGCCGTAAAGCGGTTGAAGCGCAGCATATCCATCACGCCGACAGCAGGCAGCGCCGCGGCAAACAAATCGGGCCGTTGGTTGGTAACAGCCCCAATCAGCAAGCCCCCATTGGAGCGGCCTTCAATGGCGAGCTTACCGGCGCCGGTTACGCCCGAGCCAATCAGATATTCACCCGCTGCGATAAAATCATCAAACACATTCTGCTTCTTGGTCAAGCGCCCGGCATCATGCCATGCCTTGCCATATTCGCCGCCGCCCCGCAGATTGGCGACGGCATAAACCCCGCCTTGCTCCAACCATGCGAGCCGCGTCGGATTAAACGCTGGGGTTTGGGAAATGTTGAAGCCGCCATAGCCATAGAGAATGGTCGGCGCGCTTGCAGGCGTATCTTTGCGCTTGATGATATACATCGGAATGCGGGTGCCATCCTTTGAGGGATAGAACACCTGCTCGGTCACATAATCCGCCGCGTCAAAGGCCACTTTAGGCTTGAAGAACGTCTCGATCTTGCTGGTCTTGGTGTCGAACCGATAGACCGTGGGGGCCGCGGCAAAGCTGGAGAAGGTGAAAAATGTCTCAGGATCATCGCCCTTGCCGCCAAAGCCCGAAGCCGTCCCGATAGAGGGGAGGTTCACTTCTGACACCAACTTGCCATCCAGCTCGCGCAGTTCAATTTCTGAGCGGGCATCGCCAAGATAGGCCACGATCATTCGCCCACCAACCAGTGATGCGCCAACCATCGTATCCTTGGTTTGACCAACAACTTCCCGCAGCGGCGCATTGGGCTTTGCAACGTCCAGCACCACCAAACGGCCGCGGGGGGCTTCCTTATTGGTCAGGAAGAAGAAGTTGGAGCCAACCGAGCCCGCCAAGTCCCAATCATGCTCGAGGCCGGGCACAAGCGTTTTGAAGGCAATGCTCTTGGTAAATCGGCCCGATTTTTCCAGCGTGCCAACCGTCAGTTCATAGCGATTATCTGTCCCGCCCGACGAGGTGATGAGAATATAACGCCCATCATCAGTCACTTGTGCGGAATGGCCGAGCAGCGGGCGATTGGGTGTTTCATAGACTTTGGTATCGCTCTCTTGGGCTGTGCCAACGCGGTGATACCAGACGGATTGATTGGTGTTGAGCGATTGAAACTGCACGTCTTTTTGCGTCTCAGGGAAGCGCGAATAGAAAAAGCCCTTATTGTCGTTCGTCCAACTGATGTTGGAGAATTTAACCCAGCGCAGCTCATCGCCCAATTGCGCGCCCGTCGCGACATCAATGACGCGGACAATGCGCCAATCCGTCCCGCCATCTTGCACGGTGTAAACCAGATAGCGGCCATCGCCTGACGGGTGCCATTCAGCCAAGGCCGTTGCGCCGTCCTTCGCCCAATTATTGGGATCAATCAGGACACGCGGCGTGCCGGTTAGCCCGTCCTGAACCATCAAAGCTGACTGGTTCTGCCGTCCATCATTGCGCGTGAAGAAATAACGATTACCGGCCTTTTGCGGCGTCCCGATGCGTTCAAAGTCAAACAGTGCCTTTAAGCGACCAGCCAAAATGTCGCGGCCCGGAAGAGTCGCCAAATAGCTTTGCGTCAGCTGATTTTGCGCATCAACCCAGGCGCGCACTTCAGCATCGGCGCGGACATCATTTTCCAGCCAGCGATACGGATCGGCGACCTTCTGCCCAAAATGGTCTTCCACCAAATCGGTTGCGCGGGTGGTGGGATAGGCAAATGCAGGCGCCGCCTTGGGGGCGGGAACAGATGGCGGCGCAGCCGACAGGCCGGTGCTTGCCATGGCGCAGATAAGCGTTGGAATGATGGAGCGCATAACAGACTATCCCCTGAAAATTTTAATATGATTTCGCATGCCCATAGCGGTGGATTTCAAAGCGATGCAAGCTCAACACCAGAGTCAAATTGCGAAGTTGAGGAGAATGCCGATGCGCCGGATTGTCACCGCCCTGCTGCTTGGGGTGGCCACCCCTGCCCTTGCCAGCCCTACCGACGATCTGAAGGCTGTCATCAAAGACCATTGGGCATGGTGGCTGAGTGAAAATCCGCTTTCGGCAACGGCGCTTGGCGTGCGCGATTATGATGACAAGCTGCCCGATATTAGCTTGGCCGCGCAGGATAAATCTGCAGCCCAAGCGCAAAAGCTGCTCGATCGGCTGAACGCCATTCCCGAAGATGGCCTGAGCGAAACGGACCGCGCAAATAAAGGCGTGCTAACCCGCATTTTGGGAGAGCAGGTGGAAGGCAATCGTTTTGGCCAACGCATGATGCTCTTCACCACTTATGAAAGCCCCTATCAAAGCTTTGCGGGGCTTGGCGATGGCCTGCCGATGTTCACAGGCCGCGATTATCGCAGCTATCTGACACGGCTGGCTCAATTCCCCAAAATGAATGCCGAGATTATCTCCATCACGCGCCAAGCTGTGGCCAAGGGCTATGTCCAACCTTGTGCGGCAATGGGCCAATTTGAAAAGACCGTGGATGGCGCGGTTGCTGGCGCGCCAGAAGAGACGCGCTTTTACGGGCCGTTTAAACGCAACAAGCCGGCTGACGTCAGTGAGGCGGATTGGGCCCAAATGAAGGCCGAGGCTGTCCGCCTGATCCGAGACGTACTGACACCCGAATATCACGCCTTCTCGAAATTCTACGTGAAGGAATATCAGCCGAAATGTGCCGCGCGGGTTGGTGCCTCGTATCTGCCTGATGGCAAGGCCTATTATGCCTTCCGCGCGCGCTGGCACACGACAACCAATTTAACACCAGAGCAGATCCACCAAATTGGCCTCAACGAAGTCACCCGCATTTTGGCGCGGATGGATGCTGTCGCAAAGTCCGCTGGCTATCCAGATCGTCAGGCGATGATCGCGAAGATGCGGACCGATCCGCAATATTATGCGACAACGCCCGAACAATTGATGCAAGCTGCCGCGCGTCAGGCCAAGCTGATTGATGGCAAGCTGCCCCAATATTTTGGAAAGCTGCCCCGGCTGACCTATGGCTTGCGTGAAATTCCCAAGGAAACCGCAGAAACCACGACCACCGCTTATTATAGCGGCGGATCGCTGGCGGCGGGCATTGCGGGCAATTATTACGTCAACACATCCAAGCTTAACCAGCGGCCAATTTATGAGCTGCCTGCGCTGACGGCGCATGAAGCGGTGCCGGGCCACCATTTCCAAGGCGCATCGCAGCAGGAAATTGATCTGCCCGAGTTCCGCAAGCACGCGGCGTGGTTCACCGCCTATGGCGAAGGCTGGGGCCTCTATTCTGAATATCTGGGCGAAGAAATGGGGCTGTATGACACGCCCGAAAAAATGATGGGCCGCTTGAGCTATGAAATGTGGCGCGCTTGCCGATTGGTGGTCGACACGGGCATGCATTCCAAGGGCTGGACCAAGGAACAGGCCATTCGCTTCATGACCGAAAACTCGGCGCTCAGCGCGGCGAACATCGAGGCGGAAGTGAACCGTTACATCTCGTGGCCCGGCCAAGCGCTGGGCTATAAAATTGGTGAAATCAAATTGCGCGAATTGCGCGGCCGCGCCGAAGCCAAGCTGGGCGCAAAATTTGATCTGCGCCGTTTCCATGACACAGTTCTGGCGCAAGGCGCTGTTCCACTGGATGTTTTGGAAGGCGCAGTCGATCGCTGGATTGCCCAGGAAGCCGCCAAATAAGGCGGAGACCCAAAAAAGAGCTTTCCTACATTTAACCCATCTGGTTATCTTTCAGTTCAATTTTGAACCGGAGATAGCCAGATGGCTTTGATCGACATACTTTCACCCGTCAGCAAGCTCATCGACAAAATCATCCCCGACCCAAAGGCGCGCGATGAGGCCAAGCTCGCGTTGCTTAAGCTGCAAGGGACGCAAGAGCTGGACGCCGTGCGGACGCAGCTTTCAGCCCTGATGACCGAAGCGCAATCGCCCGATCCGTGGACCAGCCGCGCGCGACCAGGATTTCTTTATGTGATGTACGCGATCATCCTCTGGTCCATCCCTATGGGGCTGATTGCGGCAGCGCAGCCGCAAATGGCACGTGACATTGCCGGCGGCATGAACGCCTATTTGAATGGCATCCCTCAGCCGCTTTGGGCGCTATTTGGCACGGGCTATCTGGGCTACACGGCCGCACGCCA
>JAGWVG010000136.1 GCA_018970965.1 Alphaproteobacteria bacterium
CTTGCCGCCAGCCTCATGGTTGGACTGAGCTTGGCTGGCGTACCAAGTTATGCTGCAGGCGCTTTGGCTACCGCGGCTGGCTTACTTCTCCGCGGGGGCGCCCTTTTGCGCGGGTGGGAATTGCCCATCTATCGGCGCTAAGACCTCCATGGCAAAAGCGACCATTAGGTTGATTTAGATTAAGACGCCGAGAGAGAAATCCGGTTAAGGCAACGGACAGGACGGCGCTGAAAGAGGAACAAGATGGCAGCACGATCGACAATAAGAGGCGCATTATTGGCGGTGCTGATGGCTGCACCATTCTCGGCCTCAACGCTTATGGCGCAACCCACCCTCTCAAATGCCGAAGCCGCCTTCCGCGCGGTCGCCGCACAAGCAGATGCGCCGCAAGATCAGGCCGCGCTCAAACTCTTATGCGCCCAGCGGACCGAGGGGGGCGTGATTAGTTTTATCACTGGTGCAGATGGTAAAGTTCTGCTGGCCGCCTTGTCTGCTCAGCCTTTGACCGATGTGACGCGCGATATCTGGCTTAGCCCCCGCTTTTTGCGAGCGGGCGAAGCGCCCGCTGCGGGCAGTGAAACGGGCACCGAAGACTGGGCCTATGTTTATGACGGCAATGGCGATGGCCAAATTGATCATATGGCCTTTTTAATTGGCGCTCTGCCAACCGAGCCCAAAACAGGTGCGCAGGCCCTTCCCAATATTTTAGGGGATCGCCTTCGCATCAAAAATGCCGCCATGCTTGACCGCGTTTTACAGGCGATGCGCTTTGGCTTTTGGCAGGCGCGCGATGAAGATGGGGATGGCGTTCCAGATAGCATGGCCATGCCCGCGCGGCGGCGGGATAATGGCTGGTATCGAGGCTGGGCGATATTTGATCGACGCGCCACCAGTGAAGATGCGTCATGCCGGTTCATGGACCCCAATGGGAAGATTGTCGGGAGTTGTCAGGCCACAAACGAACCCGGCGAATATGGAAATAATCGTCTGACAACGCATGTTTGGGTGCGTGATCCTGGCCCGATATTCTCAGCGATTTTGGATGCTGCTGCGGACTGTAAAATTGCCCCCGGCCAATTGCAGTCCACACCCATTAATCGGCCTTAATCCAGCACCCGGCCACCCCGACACGGAATAAAGATTGCAAAACCTGCCGCCGCCGCGGCAGTGCCGAAGACAAGGGCCAGGCTCCATCGGGTCAGCCCAAAACGGTCAATCGCAGCGATCGCGACAACCAACACCATCAACAGCGGGAACAAACGAAGCAGCCATGGCGTGTAATGAACATTCAGTGCAAAAAGGCCAATGAGAATAATAAGCCAGACGATCATAAGACGCGCACCGTTGAGAAGTTTTGAGGTGACACGCTAATCTCTGCCACAAACAATGTAACATTAATTCGTCAGACCTATACAAACTAATGTATGATCCACTTAAATATTTAATGTTTATTGATGGCTCAGAATCGTACATTGTGTGAAATTGTTATATTATCAATATGTGCACTGATCCACTTTAATAGAAAATCCCTTGATCGGTTAATCTTCGGGAACAATTTGTCATGCCCTCGGTTTGTGTTCTGCTGCGCGTTCATTTCGCGCGGCTGAGACAGGTTCATTTCTGGATCTGTTTGGGTATCCTGTGACCCCTTGGCTCCCCCCTTCCCCCCGCCCGGTTCGCAGGATACCCTTCGTCTCGGCGTGGGGCGGGATTAAGCGGGGACGCGCGTCACAAAATGGTGTGCGGCGTATCTACCAAATCACGAACATAGTGGTTTTTGTCATCAACCAAAATCACTTGCGGGGTGATCGGCTTATCCGTCAATTCAAAGCCCATGATAATCACCTGCTCGCCACGCGTGATGAGGTGGGCCGCAGCGCCATTGATTTCAATCGCTCCAGATCCGCGCGCACCCGCAATCACATAAGTTTCCAAACGCGCGCCACTGGTGTTCGAAACAATCAACACTTTCTCGCCCGGCCAAAGCCCCACGCGATCGCACAGATCCATGTCGATCGTGATGCTGCCAATATAGGCCAGATTTGCTTCGGTCACCGTGGCGTTATGAATTTTGGATCGCACAACAAAGCGCATGGATCATCTTTCAATAGAGCAGCGTGGCGGTTCCATCTGCCAAGCAGCGGGCGTTGGTCAAGGCTGCAAATATAGGAAGGGCGTTGCAGATCGCCCTAATTTAAGTGGTTGCTTCCTCAGTCAGCGCCTCAAGCGGCAGGCGCATTTCAAGCCTTAGTCCATCAGGGCTCCAATCCGCCGACAAATTTCCTCCCAGCTGATCCTCAACTGAGGTGTGGATGACAGTCCATCCAAAGCCGCTTGTCGTTGGCGGGGAGGTGGCAAGCCCCCCTCGTTCTATCCAACTGAGCGTCAACTCATTCGCGTGGCCAGCGCTTGTCAGCGCCCATTGGATCGCCACGCGTCCTTTTGGCCCGGCAAGTGCCCCATATTTGACGGCATTTGTCACCAGCTCATGAACTACAAGCGCCAAGGCTTGCGCAGCGGCGGGCTTAAGGCGGATCATCGGGCCATTAATGACGAAGCGGCTTGGATCAATTTGGTCGGCATCCGTCAAACCAAAGGGCGCCACCTCATCGCCAACAAGCCGATGCAAATCGACGCCTTCCCATCGATTTTCGGCAAGCAAATTGTGCGTGCGGGCAAGGCTTTGGATTCGGCCTGTCACCATCCGTCGAAAACTGGCCACAGTGTCCGACTGAGTTAGCTGGACAATGGCCTGCACCACCGCCAGCACATTTTTGGCGCGATGATCAACTTCTCGCGACAAAAGGCGCTCGCGCGCCTCGCTGCGCTTGCGATCTGTAATATCAATAAAAGCTGCAACTGATCCGCGCAGTTGGCCCTGTGCGTCAAATAAAGGGCTCGCATTGCCCAGCAGATGCACAACGCTGCCATCGCTGAATACAACCCGCTCTTCGAAATTCCGAATAGCTTCGCCTCGCGCGGCGCGCTGAACAGGCAGATCGGTGGGCGCAAGTTCTACCCCATTTCGATCAAACACTCTGAAATGAGACACCAAACTCGGGTCGTCCGCCGTTTTCGACATGTTGGCGGATGGGTCAGGAATGCGGAGCGTTTCCGAAGAAAAGGCATTGCCCGTCACTTCAGTGCAGTCGGGGTCATGCGCAAACCAAATTGCTGCTGGCACGGCACGCAGCACGACCTCCAGCTCGTTTGCGCGCATCTGAACTTCATTTTCGGCCAGTTTGCGTTCGGTGACATCCTGCACAATCGCCAACACAAAGGCGGGCTTGCCCTCGCTATCATGAACTAAGGTCAGGCTTTCATCCGCCCATACGCCCGAGGCTTCAGGGCTTGCATAACGCCGCTCAATCCGGCTGGAGTCATTTTGTCCCGCAAGCAAGGCAGCAATATGTCGATGCGCATCGCTTAGCCCCTTAAGGGGTTCTGCCCGGCCTTTAATATTCTGCCAGTCCGCGCCGTATAGGTCAGCCACAGGCATGCCAACCATTTGGCAGAAGCGGTCATTCGCTTCCAAAATATGGCCGCCAAGCGTCAATCGCACCACGCCAACGCCCGCTTGCTCAAAGACGGCGCGATAGGTTTCCTCTGCCTTGGACAGGCGTTGCTCCAGCTGCCAACGTTCGGTCACATCGACAAAGGCCCCAGTGACATAATCGGGCAAACCCTGCCCATCGCTCACAAGCCGGCCACGCGCTTGCAAAATGCGCGGCGCCCCATCCGCACCGCCTAGCCGGGCGGAAAAACTAAAGTCTCCCCCACGGCGCAAGCATGTTTCGAAAGCCTCAAAAACTGCGGCGCGATCATCGGGGTGGAACAATACCACCAAGTCTTCCAAGCGCTGCAGCCTCTCCATCGCGTTGGCGCGCAGCAAATGGGAAAGCGCATCATCACAATCAAGAATATCGCTTTGGAAGCGCCAGCGGAATGTCCCTGCACCACTGGCTTCAACGGCCGCGCGAAGCCGCTCTTCGCGGGCGCGCAGCGCTTCTTTGGTGCGCCGCTCATCCGCGATGGTGGCAAGAAACAAGGTGGTCAGCGCCGTCACAGCAATAAATTGTTGCAACAAAGGGATGCTGTTCGGCCCAATGCGGGCATGGCTCGCAAATGGCCCCATGGCTTGGCTTGTCCCCCAGACCGCCAAAGCCGATGTGATAAATAGGACAAGCGATGCCCCCCGGACATCAAAGGCCAGCGCCGCCCAAACCATGATGGGTAATAAATGCCATGTTCGCAGCGCCTCATCTGCCGGTCCGGTAAAAACGAGCAACGCGGCCGTGGCCGCCGCCACAGCCAAGATCGCCAAGTGAAGGCGCTGACCAAGCGATAAGGGCCGACTGCGATCAGACCATGAGAGGACGAGCGGGCCGAGCGTCACGGCACCAGCAAAATTACCAATGGCCCAACTGGCAAATAAGGCTGAGCCGCGGTCTAGGCCGACGCCTGAAGAGACCATCAAAGTCACTGTGCCAATTGCCGCAGAGATGCAGGCCCCAAGGGCCGCGCCGCCAAAAAGATACCGGCCAACATCGGGCAATGTCGGCAATCGCGGATCAATTCCACCCAGTCTGCGGATGACAAGTACAGGGCCAATTGATCCCAAGACATTGGCACAGCCAATCATGGCGTCGGCCCAAAGGGGCTGCTGCGAACCAGAGAGCAGCGCTGCCAAAATCCGCCCAATAAATATCGCAGGCCACGCCCGTAACCCGCCAATTAACAAGCCCGCAAGACCGATGCCTGAAGCGGGCCACACGGGCGAGCCAGCACCACTGACCATCGCCCAATTCAGGCCAATATATGCAAAGACCGTATAGGACAGCGTGAAAAGCGTTAAAAACAAGACATAGTCGCGCTGAGGTGCAGATGGCCATGAGGATGCATTCCATTTGCTTGGCCAGTATCTGCCAAAATCCTGCACTGGCACGCACCCTTCCTATCGCAGCCCCATGGCCAACAGGCTGAAAGCTAATCTGAAAGCACGTATCAACGCAAATAAGTGGCGGCAAATTCCTCCATTTGGGAAGCTAAAACTAATGCATGTTAATCCTATACGCC
>JAGWVG010000137.1 GCA_018970965.1 Alphaproteobacteria bacterium
GATAAATTGGGCGATGCCGAAATTGCCAGCATTCCGGCCTTTCAGGGGGCCGCCGGCAAATTTGATGAAAGCCGTTATCGTCAAGCCTTGAGTGGCCGTGGCATTAGCGAAGAACAATTCCGCGCGGATATCGATCAAAGCATTGCCGTGCGTCAATTATTGGTGCCCGTTGCCGCCAGCTCGGGCGCACCGCGAGATTTGGCTCTGCCGTTTGCCGCACTTTTGGTGGAACGCCGCACAGGCAGTGCCATTGAATTCCGCAACAGCGCTTTTGCCAATGGCCCGGCCCCGACCGACGCCGAACTTAATCGTTTTTATCAGGCCAATTTGGGTCGTTACACAGTGCCAGAGCAACGTGTGCTGCGCTATGCGATTGTTGATAAATCTATAACGGCCAAGTCTGCCGCACCCAGCGAAGCTGAAATTCGTGCGCAATATAATCAAGACGCCGCCAAATATGCGACCAAGGAACAGCGCGATCTGACGCAGATTATTGTGCAAGATCAAAAAGCGGCCGCATCCATTGCGCAAAAGGTCCGCACTGGCCTCAGCATGGGCGAGGCGGCGAAATCTGCAAATGTAGATGCGGTGCCGATTACCAGCGCCGATAAAGCCCGCCTCACAGGCCAAGCCTCGGCTGATATTGCCAATGCGGCCTTTGCTGCCAGCAAGGGCAGCGTCGTTGGCCCGATGAAGTCGGCGCTGGGCTGGTACATCATACGTGTCGATGCTGTGCGGACTTTGGGCGGCAAAAGCTTTGAACAAGCCCGAGGCGAAATCAGCAAGGCATTGTCCGAGCAGAAGTCAGCTGACGCTTTTTCTGACTTGCTGGCCAAAATTGACGAAGATGTCTCGAACGGCTCGACCTTTGACGATGTTCTCAAAACCCATGGTTTGACAGCGGCGACCACCCCGGCGCTGACTGCCAATGGCGCCTCTTTGGCTCAGCCAGGCTTTAAGCTGGATGCCGCATTTACACCGGTGCTGAAAGACGCCTTCCAGGCCGAAGCCAATGATGATCCGGCGCTTGTTCCGCTCGGCCCCGATAAAGACGTGTTCTACGCGCTTGACCGCATCATCGGTGCTGCACCCCAGCCGCTTGCCGCCATCAAGGCCCGGGTCGCGGCAGATTTTGTTGCCGACCGCGCAAGCAAGGCCGCACGCTCTGCCGCCGAAATGGCCTTGGGCAAGGCGCAAGCTGGGGCAAGCCTTAACGGCCTTGGCGGGTCTTTGCGCACGCTTTCCGGGCGGCGGGCGGACTTTTTGAAGGCCCAGACCACTCCAGCTCCTGAATTGCAGCAGCTTTTTGACTTGCGCGTGGGCAAAGCCCGGCTTGTTCCCAGTGCGGATCGCCAAGGATGGGTTCTCGTTAAGCTGGAGCGCATTGAGCCCGGCAATTTGGGCGAAGACCCAAGCCTGATTGCTGCCACGCAATCGCAGCTGTCGAACGCCATTGGCCGCGAATATACCGAGCAATTCGCAAATGCCGTGAAGGCCGAATTGAAAGTGAAGCGCAATGACGCTGCAATTAGCGGCCTGCGCAAGAGCCTTGCGGGTTCTGGGCCTGCTGCGCGGTGACGCAACTGGCAGAAGATACCGCCGCGCTGCACCAGTTGCGATCAGGCAAGCCCGCGCTTGTCTGGCGCAGTCTGATTGCTGATACAGAAACGCCTGTTTCGGCATTTCTGAAGCTGCACGAAGAAGGCCGCGGCGATTTTCTGCTCGAATCCGTAGAAGGCGGGGCCGTCCGCGGTCGCTATAGCCTGATCGGGCTGGACCCTGACCTCGTCTTTCGAGGCTATGGTCCCAAGGCCGAAGTTAACCGGGATTGGGCAAATGACCGCGAGGCATTTGTTCCCCTTGCTGACGACAGTCTTACGGCATTGCGCGCGCTGGTGAGCGCCTGCCATATTGATGTGCCCGCTGCCTTGCCCAAGGCACTGGCCTGTTTGGTCGGGTATTTTGGCTATGAGACTGTCGGGCTGGTGGAAAAACTGCCTCGTCCAGCGCCAAACCCAATTGACCTGCCAGATATGCTGTTTGTGCGCCCGCGGCTGATTTTGGCTTTTGATCGATTGGCAGACCGACTGTTTCTGGTCGCCCCCGTTTGGCCCGGCCAGGGTGATGCGGAAAAGATGGTCGCCAATGCCGTTGAGCGGATTGACGCTGCAGCGGCCCGCTTGGCACAACCCATTCCGCCATCCGCACGCAGCCAAACTGAGCTTGATCCTGCGAAGATCGCCCCGCAACCCGTCTTAGACAATGGCCAATATGCCGAGATGGTTTTGAAGGCGAAGGACTATATCACTGCGGGCGACATTTTTCAGGTGGTGTTAGCGCAGCGCTTCACTCTGCCCTTCCCGCTGCCGCCAATTGATCTGTATCGATCGCTGCGGCGGATCAACCCCTCACCCTTCCTATATCACTTGGATTTTCCGGGCTTTGCGCTGACGGGCTCTAGCCCTGAAATTCTGGTTCGCGTGCGCGATGGTGAAGTGACGATCCGTCCTATTGCGGGCACGCGACCGCGCGGGAAAACGGCGCTGGAAGATGCGGAAAACCGCGCCTCATTGCTAGAAGACCCAAAAGAACGCGCTGAGCATTTGATGCTGCTTGATCTTGGCCGCAATGATGTGGGCCGCGTCGCGGCGGGTGGCTCGGTCACCGTTACTGACAGCTATATGGTCGAATTTTACAGCCATGTGATGCACATTGTATCAAATGTGGTTGGGACATTGGCGCCCGGCAAAGATGCGATTGATGCGCTATTTGCGGGCTTCCCCGCGGGCACTGTCTCTGGCGCCCCAAAAGTGCGGGCGTGCGAAATTATTGCCGAGCTAGAGCCGGAAACGCGCGGGGCCTATGCCGGGGGCGTCGGCTATTTCTCTCCCGATGGGAATATGGATAGCTGCATCGTCTTGCGCACCGCTGTGGTGAAAGATGGCGTCATGCACGTTCAAGCTGGGGCCGGCATCGTCGCAGATAGCGACCCAGCCTATGAGCAGCGCGAATGCGAAGCCAAATCTGGGGCGTTAATTGCCGCAGCTAAAGAGGCAATCCGCGTTGCACAGGAAGCCAGTTTCGGACAATAATCCGCGCAGAAAATAATCGATATTCAAAGGAGTAGAGGATGAAAAAGCTCGTTCTGGCACTCAGCCTGATGGCCACTCCAGCGCTTGCAGGCCCAACGGACACCGCCAAAGAAGCCGATGCGGTTTTTAAAAACTTCACCTTCGGCACGGGCGAAACTCTGCCAGAACTGCGCATCCACTACACAACGCTTGGCACACCGCACCGCAACGCCAAGGGCGACATTGATAATGCCGTCATGATCCTCCACGGCACCGGCGGCACGGGCAAACAATTCTTCCGTCCGCAATTTGCCGATGAGCTTTATGGCCCGGGCCAACCGCTCGACATCACGCGCTATTTCGTCATTCTGCCCGACAATATTGGGCATGGAAATTCGTCCAAGCCGTCAGACGGGATGCGCATGGCATTCCCCAAATATGATTATGACGACATGGTGCGCGCGCAATATCGGCTGGTGACCGAAAAGCTGGGCATCAAGAACCTGCAACTTATCCTCGGCACATCAATGGGCTGTATGCATGCCTTTGTTTGGGGGACAAGTTATCCGGGGGTTGCCAAGCGCCTCGCACCTTTTGCCTGCAACGCAACGACCATTGCAGGCCGCAACCGCTGGTGGCGCAAAATGTCGGTCGATGCGATCAAGGCTGATCCAACATGGAATGGCGGCAATTATACCACGCAGCCCGCACAGGGCCTGCGCACCGCCAATTATCTTTCAATGATTGCAGGGGCTAACCCTGTGGCGCTGCAAGTCCAATATCCGACCCGCGAAGCCGCAGAGAAATCTCTTGATGCTGGCTTTGCCGCGCGCGCGGGCGATGGCGATGCGAATGACCAGATTTATCAGCTGGAAAGCAGCCGCAATTACAACCCAGACCCTAAGCTGGAAGCCATTACGGTGCCCGTGCTGTGGATCAATTCTGGCGATGATTTCATCAATCCGCCAGAACTCGGTTTGGCGCAAAAAGCAGTGACGCGGATGCCCAATGCCCAGTTTATCCTGATCCCGGCAAGCCCGGAAACCAAGGGCCATGGCACGCACACTTGGGCAAAATTCTGGAAGGAAGATTTGGCAAAATTGTTGGCAAAATAAGCACGACCGGCCTAGAGCCGGACGCATGGCTGACAATCGCGTCCTCGTCATCGACAATTATGACAGCTTCACTTGGAACCTTGTCCATTATTTGATGGAGCTGGGGGCTGAGGTGGACGTTGTTCGCAACGATGCCCTGACGGCAGATCAAGCGCTTGCCCGCGGCGCCAAGGCGTTTCTCATTTCGCCCGGCCCCTGCACGCCCAATGAGGCGGGCATTTCGCTCGATCTTGTCGGGGCATGCGCAGCGGCGGGCAAGCCCCTGTTGGGTGTTTGCCTTGGCCATCAATCCATCGGCCAATATTTTGGCGGAACCGTGGTGCGCGGCGGGCTGATGCATGGCAAAACATCGCCTGTCACACATGATGGCAGCGGGCTGTTTGCCGGCCTCCCCTCGCCCTTTACCGCGACGCGCTATCACTCGCTGGTGGTGGAAGACATTCCAAATTGCCTCGTCGTCAATGCGCGCAGTGATGATGGACATGTGATGGGCTTTCGCCATGAACACCTGCCCATTCACAGCGTGCAATTCCACCCGGAAAGCATTGCGACCGAACATGGCCATGCGATGCTCGCCAATTTCTTGATGATTGCCGGAATTCCGGTTCACCAGCCCGCATGATCCACCTGCCCGATAGCTCCCAGCCGCTCAGTGCGGACGCGGCGGCCTTTGCCTTTGACGCCATGCTGGATGGCCAATGTGATGCAGAAGATATTGCCCGCTTCTTAACTGACATGTCCGTGCGCGATGAAAGCGCGATTGAGATTGCGGCTGCCGTGCGCGCGATGCGGGCACGGATGATCCCTATTAATGCGCCTAAAGGTGCGATTGATGTGTGCGGCACTGGTGGTGATGGCGCGCATTCGCTGAACATCTCAAC
>JAGWVG010000138.1 GCA_018970965.1 Alphaproteobacteria bacterium
CGGCCAGCTCTCTGGCACGTAAAGCCCGCCATCTGACGCAAGCCCGGCCAGCGTTGCGCCTTCGAAATCGAGCGCAGGGGCGCTCCCTCTGGTGCTGATATACCGCATGATGCCCGGGCGTTAGCCCTGTTGGCAGGCGGGGGCAAGCTTAGCTGAGGGATTGGCGCAGCAATTCTGCGCCCACACCGACCATCAGCAGAGCGATAAGGCTGTTGAATCGTGCCGCGCTTAACCGCCGGACGAGCCATACGCCCGCAAATGTGCTGGCAATCGCCAGAGGCATAAACACCAGCGTCAGCCGCATATTTGCGGCGGTAAATTGCCCAAGCGCAAAATAAGCCGGCACTTTCATCCAATTCAGCACAGCAAAGAAAATCGCTGAGGTGCCAATGAAAATGGTGTGCGGGAAATTGCGGCTTAATGCCCAGATTTGAAAAGGCGGGCCGCCTGCATGCGCCACTTGGCTGGTAAATCCAGAGACAGCACCCCAAAATGTCCCCAGCCAGTTGGGCATTTTCTGGCGAAACTGAAGTTGGACACCACGGCCCACGGCCAAGCGATACAGCCCAAAAACGACCGAGATAAGGCCAACGAGGCCCCGCACGGCATCGACAGGCACTGCCGTTGAGAACAGCCATCCCAAAAATACGCCAACCAAGCCGCCCGGCACCATCAGCTTGAGCGTGGGCCAATCAAATTCGTGCCGAAAAGCCCAAACGCTGACAACATCTTGCGCAATCAAAATGGGCAGGAGCATTGCAGCTGCCGGGGCCGGATCCATCACTAAGACGAGAATCGGCATGGCCGCAGCGCCAAGCCCGGCAAAGCCACCTTTTGCGATGCCCACCAATATAACGGCCAGCGATGCAACGATGTAAAAAACGGGGTCTGTCGGCAAGCTCACCCGGCGCGCATCCTTCGGCGCAGCGCGATAAGATAAATTATGGCGGCTATGCTGGCGAAGAGGAACCACTGCACAGCATAAGCCAAATGATTATTGGGCACATCTTCTGGCGAGGGAGGCGCACTCGCTGCCAAGCCCGCTGCAGGCATGGTGGCGATGAGCATGGGACGAAGAACCTCGTGCTTGCCACCCAGCCGGTCAAACAGGCTCATATGGCTTGGCTCGGTGCTGATCCGCCCAGATATGGGCCCGCCAGACCATGTCGGACGCACACTGGGGTTACGCGCCACGCCCATGTCGACCAGCGCGCCCGGGCCTTCAGCGCCCGTGCGGCACGCGGCAATCCAGCGATAGCCCGATGCCCCTTGGATTGACCGACCTGCTTCCGTTTTCCAGCCAGTCACCTCAAGACACATCAGCGCCGAACGGCGGAACAAGGCCGCATCGGCCACAGGCGCTGTTTTGGGGAAAGCCATCGCCGGCTGCGTGAGATTGGCACGATACAGCGCCAAGAGCGCAGCCTTTTCCGCCCGCCGATCCAATTGCCAAAGCCCCAGCGCAATCATGGTTGCAACTGCAGCCCCAACAATCAGCGTCGAGAAAATCGGAAAGCGCTTCATGGGATAAGCCGCCCTTCACGTGCGCGGTTGCGATATTCCAGCACCAGCAAGGCCCCCTTGGCAAGGCGCAAAAGGCCCAGCACCAACCCCAAGGTCAACGGAACCCAAAGGACAATATGCACCCAAAAGGGCGGCGAGACAGCAAGTTCCAGCCAGACGGCACCAATGGTGATGATGGCCCCAACAACCATGATGAGAAACGCGGCTGGACCATCGCCCACATTGAACTGGGTGAAATCAAGCTGACAGGTGCCGCATCGCTCAGAAAAGCGAACGGCGCCCGCGAACAGGGTCGGGGCGCCGCAGCGAGGGCATAGCCCCCGCACCGACGCTTGGGTCGTGTCGGGGGCGTGCCATTGGGTCATGGGTTAGCCGTGAACCGGCGCGCCCCAGCCGCCCCATACATAGACGACGACAAAGAGGAACAGCCAGACAACGTCCACAAAGTGCCAATACCAAGCCGCTGCTTCAAAGCCGAAATGCTGGCGGTTGGTGAAGTGGCCCTTATAGGCGCGCACGAGGCAGACGATCAGGAAGATCGTGCCGACCAAAACGTGGAAGCCGTGGAAGCCGGTGGCCATGTAGAAGGCCGCACTATAGTTCAGGCCCTTAAAGGCAAAGGGTGCATGAACATATTCATAGGCTTGGATCGAGCTGAACAGCAGGCCAAGCAGGATGGTGATCCATAGGCCCTTTTTCAGATTGTCATTCTCACCCACGCCAATTGCGCCCCAGAAGCCGCGCAGCTCGCCGCCACGCTCACCATTGATGAGTGCGTGGTGCGCCCACGTGACTGTGGTGCCCGAGCAGAGGAGAATGAGCGTGTTGAGCAACGGGAAGCCAAAAGCATCAATCACTTCAATGCCCTTGGGCGGCCAAATGCCAACGCCGTGCGTGACAGATGTTGCGCCGGCAATAATTTCCGCTGCGCCCTCAATGACCTGGATCGGCTTGGGGAAGAGCGAGAAATCAAACCACGCCCAAAACCAGCCAACGAAGAACATCACTTCAGAGGCAATGAACAAGATCATGCCGTAGCGCAGATGAAGCTGCACAACCGGCGTATGCTCGCCGCCCTGCGCTTCTTTCACGACATCCGACCACCAAGCATAGAAGGTGTAAAGGATGCCGACCCAGCCCAGCGATGCAACAATGCCGCCATAGGGCATTTTGTGCATCCACATGACCAGCCCGCCAAAGGCCAGAAGAGCAGCCATTGACCCGAAGAACGGGTGAATGCTGGGTGGAAGGATATGGTAGTCGTGGTTCTTTGCGCCTGCCATGGTGTATCGCTTTCCCTGTAAATTCGAAAATTCGCTTAGCTCTGCTTTTTGCGCTCGTCCACCGGATAGAAGGTGTAACTGAGCGTGATTTCCTCAATATCGTTCGCAGCCGGGTCTTTGAGGATTGCCGGATCGACATAAAAAACGACCGGCATCCGGACCTTTTGGCCCGGTTGCAGCGTCTGCTCGGTAAAGCAGAAGCACTGGATTTTGGTAAAATATTTGCCCGCTTGCGAGGGCGTAACGTTGAACGTCGCAGTGCCTGTAATCGGCTTATCCGACAAATTCTGCGCTTCGTAGAAGACAATATCTTGCGCGCCGAGGGTTACGACTTCGCGCTTCGCCTCAGGCGCAAAGGTCCAAGGCAAATTCGGCGCATGATTGGCGTCAAAGCGCACCGACATGGTCTTGCCAGCAACCGCACCGGGCGCTGAAGTGCCAATGGCCTTTTGCGTTGTGCCGGCAAATCCCGTCACTTGGCAGAAGAGCCGATAAAGCGGCACGCTGGCATAGCCAACGCCCACCATGCCAAAGGCAAGGCCTGCTGCCAAAAGTCCGGTGCGTGTCGTCTTATTCATCCGTGCAGCCTCGCAAGCGTAATGAAATAGAACAACAAGCACATGGCCACCAGCAACCCAGCTGTTACCAGCGAGCGTTGCCGACGGCGGCGGTTAAATTCGTCATCTTGTCCAGTCATGCAGTCACCATAGCGTCTGCGGCGACCGCCGCGAAGAGGATGAAAAGATAAAGAATCGAAAAAGCGAACAAGGCCTTTTCGGCACGCATCGGATCATCCTCGCCAGTGCGGCGTGTAGACACGCGCACCGCCATGGCGAGAAAGACGATGTTCAACGCAAGCGCCGTAAACCCATAAATATTGCCCAGCAGCCCCAGCACCCATGGTGCAAGAGCGCAAGCGACCATTGGCAGCGTGTAGAGGAACACATGATGGCGCGTCGTGCGCTCTCCAGCCACAACGGGAAGCATGGGCACGCCAGCATTGGCATAATCGGTCTTTACGAACAGCGCGAGCGCCCAAAAATGCGGCGGCGTCCACAAGAAGATGATGCCAAAGAGCAGCACGGGCAGCAGGCTCATTTGGCCTGTCGCAGCCGCCCAACCGATCATTGGCGGGAAGGCACCTGCCGCACCCCCAATGACGATATTCTGCGGCGTCCGGCGCTTGAGCCAAACTGTGTAAATAAGCACATAAAACAGGATCGATGCGGTCAGGATTGCAGCCGCAAACCAGTTGGTTGCCAATCCCAAGGTGAGCACCGAAAAGAAAGAGAGGCCTACACCAAAATGGAGCGCCGATTGCCGATCCATCCGCCCAGCCGGCAGCGGGCGGTTGGCCGTGCGCTTCATCCGCGCATCAATATCGGCCTCATACCATTGGTTGAGCGCACCGGCAGCGCCTGCACCAAGCGCGATGCAAAGAATGGCGGTAAAGGCGAGAACCGGGTGGATGGCGACGGGCGCGGCCAGCAAACCGCACAGCCCGGTAAAAACGACAAGCGACATCACCCGAGGTTTCGTCAGCGCGAGAAAATCACGCCAATCGGCAGGCAGTGTGTCAGAGTTGGTCACGCTGAGGCTTGTCATAATCTGTCAAACCCGATGGCCCTTTTTGAGGCAAGGCCCGGGCCATGATGATCATGGCCCGGGCGCTGACTGTCCTCGAAGCTTGGGGACAACGGATCAAACCGTTTCCTTAGTCAACCTTCGGAAGGGTTTCGAACTGGTGGAACGGCGGCGGGCTGGACAAGGTCCATTCCAGCGTCGTCGCACCTTCACCCCAGTAATTGCCTTCGGCCTTCTTGCCAGCAACCAGCGCGTAGATAACGTTGGCGAAGAAGATCAGCATCGATGCTGCCATGATAACATAGCCAAGCGATGCGATGTGGTTCCAATAGGCAAAGGCATCCGGATAGTCGGGATAGCGACGCGGCATACCCTGCAGACCCAGGAAGTGCATCGGGAAGAACACCAGGTTCACGCCGATGAAGAACACCCAGAAGTGCAGGTGGCTGAGGAACTCGCTGTGCATGCGGCCGCTCATCTTCGGGAACCAGTAGTAGAACCCGGCGAAGAGCGCGGTCACGGCACCCAGCGACAGCACATAGTGGAAGTGCGCGACGACGTAGTAGGTGTCCTGCAGGTTGTCGTCGATGCCGCCGTTCGAGAGCACGACGCCGGTGACGCCGCCCAGCGTGAACAGGAAGATGAAGCCGATCGCCCAGACCAT
>JAGWVG010000139.1 GCA_018970965.1 Alphaproteobacteria bacterium
GCCTTTATCGTCGCGCTCGATGCCGATACGCAATTTGAACCGCTGACCATTGCCCGGTTGGTGCGCTGGTTTGCAGATGCGCAGGTGGGCGCAGTGGCAGGCAATGCGATGGTTGGAAATCAAGTAAATCTCGTCACGCGCTGGCAGGGCGTGGAATATGTGACTGCCCAAAATCTTGAGCGGCGCGCACTGACGCGCTTTGATGCCGTGACTGTTGTGCCCGGTGCAGTCGGCGCGTGGCGGCGCGCGGCACTGGACGATGTGGGCGGCTATCCCGAGGACACATTGGCTGAAGATCAAGATCTGACGATTGGCATCCAGCGCAAAGGCTGGCGCATCGCTTTAGATACAGATGCCATTGCTTGGACCGAAGCGCCTGAGAGTTTTGCCGCGCTTGCCAAGCAGCGCTTTCGCTGGGCCTTTGGCACGCTGCAATGCCTGTGGAAGCACCGCTCTATCTTGCGCGCAGGTCAGCCCTTGGGCTTGGCGCTGGTCGGTCTGCCACAAGCTTGGCTGTTTCAAATTGGCTTTGCGGTCATTTCGCCGGTGATTGATCTGGCGTTGCTCATCAGCACAATTGCAACCGCGATCCGCGTGCATGACCATGGCTGGGCGCAGACGCAAAGTGATGTGCTGCGCATGGCCATTTATTGGTTGGCCTTTGCGGGCATTGATATGCTGTGCGGCTGGATTGCCTATCGGCTCGAACCGCGGGCAAAGCGCTTCCCCGCCTTGCTGTTGGTTGCCCAGCGCTTTGTCTATCGCCAGATCATGTATTTCGTTGTGCTCAAGGCGATTAGCAGCGCCATTACTGGGCCGTGGGTGGGCTGGGGCAAGCTGGAACGGAGTGGCCGGGTCGCCGTTTAGCGCCCGGCCGCCTGCATCTGCTTATTGCCCTTGGCCAAGGGAGAAGCCCGGCTCTCCATCAAAGGTGTAAAGCTGCTCGGTCTTCACAAAATCCACCCCCAATTGGGTCAAGTTGCGCAGCAGCTCTACAATCATTGCCTTATTAAACTGCTTGTCCGGCTGGGCCAGGAAACGGCAGCGCCAATGATCCGTGCAGAAGGTTTCTGGCAGGCCATTCGGCCAGACTTTCACGCCCCGATTGGTGATCATCGCCAAATCATAGCTGCCGCCAATTGCCTGTTGAAGCTGCGCAGCCAAATCCTCAACTGCGCCGGTCGCGTGCACAAATATGTCGATGCCGACCAGATCTTTCACTGCTGGGGTGCGCGGCGACGCGGTCGGGATGGCAAAGCTTTGCCCGGTCGTGGCGGCATAATGCACAGCGCTCAGCTGTGTTGGCTTCTGCCCCAAGCGCGCGATGACCGCATCAGCAAAGGCGGCGGTGCCCACTTTCTCTTTCGACACGCCAGCGACAAAAATGTCGTCGGTATGCACGCCATCTTCAATTGTTTTGAGCCATGCATTGTGGACACGCTCGGCCACCTTGGGTTGGCCAATATGCACCAGCATCATAACCCCTGCGAGCAACAGACCTGATGGATTGGCGCTATCCTGCCCGGCGCGACGCGGGGCTGAACCATGGATTGCTTCAAACATCGCGCCGTGTTCGCCAATATTGGCTGAGGGCGCGAGGCCAACCGAGCCCGCAATTTGCGCAGCGACATCGCTGAGCACATCGCCATAGAGGTTGGGCATGACAAGCACATCAAACTGCTCGGGCGTGTCGGCCAGTTTGGCCGCGCCAATATCGATAATCCAATGGTCCGTCTCAATATCGGCATAGTCTGCTGCAACTTCGTCGAACACTTTATGGAACAGTCCGTCAGTCAGCTTCATGATGTTGTCTTTGGTGAAGCAGGTGACTTTCTGGCGGCCATAAGCGCGCGCATATTCAAACGCGTAACGATTGATTTTTTCGCATCCCGGCCGCGAAACAAGCTTGAGGCATTGATAGACATCATCGGTCTGCCGATGCTCAATGCCGGCGTATAAATCCTCCTCATTTTCCCGCACGATGACGAGGTCCATCTGCGGGTGCTTGGTCTGGATGAACGGCGCGTAGGACACGCAGGGCCGGACATTGGCATAGAGCCCCAGCGATTTACGCACCGTCACATTCAAGCTTTTATAGCCACCGCCTTGGGGTGTTGTGATGGGGGCCTTGTAGAACACCTTGGTGCGCCGCAGACTATCCCACGCGTCCGTCGAAATGCCCGCGCTATTGCCCGCCAGATAGACTTGTTCACCAATATCAATCACCTCGGGCGCAATGGCTGCCCCGGCGGCCATTAAGACGCGTAAGCTGGCCGTCATAATTTCGGGGCCAATGCCATCGCCATAGGCCACGGTGATCGGGACGAGGAGCTGATCGGCTGGCGTGGTGGTCAGGCTTGGGCTGCTGCTCATGTCATTCATTTTGGGCCTCCTTGTCTTGGGTCTGGCCCTCTCAAAGCGGGAAGCTTGGCATTTCACAAATGAATAGATAAAATATCAATCATTGCCTTTTTAAATGATTGAAAGACTGTCTCTCTATGCCTCGGCTGCGCAATTTGGATCTGGATTTGCTCCGCTGCTTCGTCACCATCGCCGAAACAGAAAGCTTCACGCGCGCCGGGGAAAGGCTGGGGCGGACGCAATCTACCATCAGCTTGCAGATCAAACGGCTGGAAGATCAGATTGGCCGCACGCTGTTTGCGCGCACGCCGCGCAGCCTTTCGCTCACACCCGAAGGCGAGGCGCTCTTGGGCCCTGCGCGGCAATTGCTGCGGCTGAATGATGCGGCTCTGGCAGAACTGCTTCAGCCCGATATTGCCGGCGGCGTTCGGCTGGGCGTGCCCGAGGATTTTGCAACTGCGCATCTGCCCGGCGTACTGGCAGCCTTTGCCGAGGCGCATCCGCGCGTTGAGCTGGAGGTCACATGCGATCTGACACTCAACCTCATTGATAAATTCCATGCAGGAGATTTTGACTTGGCCTTGGTCAAGCGCGAGCCGGCTGCACCCTTGGCGGGGATGCGCGTGTGGCGCGAGCCGTTGGTTTGGGTCGCGCGCGATCGCGGCGCCGTTCTGGGCCGCACCCCTTTGCCGCTGATCGTATCGCCCGAGCCCTGCGTCTATCGTAAACGCGCGGTGGATGCGCTGAACGCTCATGGCAAGCCCTGGCGCATTGCTTATGTCTCTACCAGTTTGGCGGGCAGCTTATCCGCCGTTGAAGCGGGGCTGGGGCTGACCGTTCTGCCACGCGAGATGGTTCCCCCGCGGCTCACCGCGATTAGCGAAGATGCCGACCTGCCCGCCCTTTATGATACCGAAATCGCACTGATCGAAGCGGCAGGCCTGAGCGAGACGGCGCGCCGTTTGCGCGATCATATTGCGACGGCATTAGAGCTTGCCAACCAACAGCGCCGTTAGGCGCCCACCGCTTGCACCTCTTCGCGCGCTGCACCACGCCGTGCAACAAGCAGGTACATGACGGGCGTCACAATTCGGCTGAGCAGTGTTGACGAAACAAGCCCGCCAATAATCACCCACGCCAAAGGCGAATAGAGCTGGGAGCCGGAAAGCGCCAAAGGCAAGAGCCCGCCAATGGCCGTGACCGAGGTGAGCAACACTGGCAGGAAGCGAATTTCCCCCGCTTGTTCAATTGCATCGCGCAGGGCAAGCCCGCGCTCCCGCAATTTGGTCGTGAAATCGACCAACAGAATCGAGTTTTTAATCTCAATCCCAATCAGCGCGACAAAACCGATAATGGCGAGGAAGGACAATGAATTACCCGTCAGCAGCAAGGCCCAAAGACCACCAAAAATCCCAAGCGGAATAACACCTGCCACCACCGTCACATCCCGGAAGCGACCAAATTCTGCTACCAGCACGCCGAAAATTCCAAAGACGGCCAGCAAGATAATGCCGCCCAAGCCATTGCTGTTGCGCGCCGCTGCTTCCGCTTCGCCGCCGACAATGATGGTATAGCCATTGGGCAAGGGCAAGGCTTCAACCCGCGCCAGCACATCTTTAACAAGCCGGGATGCGAGATAGCCTTCGCGCGCAAAGGCCGTCACCGTGACCGATCGTTCCAGCTTGAAGCGGTTGATTTTGGAAGGCGTCGATTCGAGCGCCGGTTTCGTCAATTGCGAGAGAGGTACGCTCGCTCCGCTCAGCGAAGTCACATAGATTTTATCAAGCGCTGACACTGGCTGGTTCTGCGCCAAAGGCAGGCGAACCATAACCGGGTAACTATCGCCCTCTCGATCGCGCAGCGTCGCCGCACGCTCGCCCGACAGCGCCAAACGCAATGTCCGCCGCACGGCATCCGGCGCGACATTCAAGAGGCCGGCTTTTTCAGGATCGACATGCAAATCCATATCGATCCGATCAATTGCCAGCGGATCATCAATGTCGCGCGTGCCCTCGGTCGTCCGCATGATATTGGCAACTTGGGCAGAAAGTGATTTGAGCACGGCCAAATCAGGCCCGCGCACGCGAATGGCCAAGGGCGCTTCAACGGGTGGCCCCTGTTCAAACTGAACAACGGTAATGCGCGCATCTGAGATGCGACCCATTTTGGTGCGGAGCGATTCCAAAAACTCAGGAGATTTGCGCGTCCAATCTTTGAGCGTGATGAACAACTCGCCATAGCGCGTATCAAATTCACGCGGGATATTGTTGTAATAAATCTGCGGGTTGCCGCGGCCCACATTTTCCATCACGGCCTGCACCTCGGGCAAGGGGCGGACTTGCGCGGCCACCTTGCGCACAATCCGATCTGTCTCGGCCACACTGCTGCCTTCGGGTGCTTCGATACGGATCACGAAATAAGGCACATCCGCCTTGGGAAAGACGCTGAACCCAAGCACGGGAATAACGGCGAACATCGCAAGGCATGCCGCCATCGCCGTCCACAATGTCTTGTGTGGATTTTCAAGCGCCCAATGCAAAAGAGGTCGATAAAAATGCTCAATCTTATCTTGCAGCCAGCGCAAAAAGGCGTTGCCTTCGGCGCTTTGGTGCTGTTCCAAAATGCGGCTGGCAATGAACGGCACAATGGTCAGCGAGACAATCAGCGAGGCCGCGAC
>JAGWVG010000140.1 GCA_018970965.1 Alphaproteobacteria bacterium
ACGACACGCTCAATGCGGTCCAAGGAAGATGCGCATGATTATCGCTACTTCCCCGATCCTGACCTGTTGCCGCTGGAACTGACCGAAGCATTTGTGGAGGACTGCCGCGCCTCCCTGCCTGAACTGCCTGATGCCAAGCGCAATCGCTATGTCGAAACGCTGGGGATCAGCGGCTATAATGCCGATGTGCTGACTGCTGAGGTAGAAACCGCGCGCTGGTTTGAAGCCTTGCTCGCCGAAGGTGCCGAAGCAAAACAGGCATCCAACTGGGTGATGTCAGAATTGTTCGGCGCGCTGAACCGCCTTGGCAAATCGATTGAGGATTGCCCGGTCAGCCCAGCCCAAGCAGCTGAACTGCTGAACCTGGTGGCCGATGGCACGCTGTCGGGCAGTCTGGCCAAGCAGGTCTTTGAAAAGATGCTGGAAATAGGCGATGGCGCGGGCGTGATCGTCGAGCGCGAAGGCCTGAAGCAAACGAGCGACACGGGTGCGATTGAAGCGGTGATTGCCGATGTTCTTGCAAAGAACCCCGGCCAGCTGGAACAATATCGCAGCGGTAAGGAAGCCTTGTTTGGCTTCTTCGTCGGCCAGACGATGAAGGCGATGGGCGGCAAAGCCAATCCGCAAGTGGTGAATGAGCTGCTGAAAAAGGCCTTGGGTTAACCAAAGCTTATCCGCCCCGCGCTAAAGCAGCTTCAGTCTGCTGCAGCACGGGGCGCGTATGCGAGTCTTTGCCAATATTGTTGGCCTATGCCTGTTTTGTGCGTCGCCTGCCGTGGCGCAACAAGGCACGCCGCGCCTTTCGTTTAACATCGCGCGTTTAAGTTACCCCCTAGAGGCGCGACAGATTCTCGGCCCGCGGCGCGCAGGGTTTTTGTGCCTGCCCGCGGGAAAAGTGCGCTGGAGAGACATGGCCCTGCCTGCGGTGGCGGATGTGGAACACGCCGTTGATCAAGCAGGTTGGGCACGATCGCTTGGCCTGACCCTACAACAAAGTCATCCGGTGTTCCTTCTTGCGCCGGCCGATCTCGTCGTGGCCGGCACTTTGGTCAACGCCCAAATCTCGATGTGCGTGCCGGGCCGAAATATTGGGATCGGGCGGCGCGTGGTCACTGGCGGCGGCCAGATTACCCTGCGCTGGGATATTTGGCAGACGTCAAGCAAATCGCTTATCTCTCAAAAACAAGTGGTTGTGCCTATTGCCTTTGCCGATATGGACCCGCGACGCTCGCATGCTGCCCTGGCGGCGGCGATCGCTCAATCACTCGAATTCGCGCTTCAGTCGCGCCAATAGCCCCATCTCCCTTGCCCTTCACGTCACCCGTGCTATAGCGCCGCCCCAACCGGCCTTTGCGGGCGTGGCGAAACTGGTAGACGCGCCAGATTTAG
This sequence comes from Alphaproteobacteria bacterium, assembly GCA_018970965.1. GTDB lineage: Bacteria > Pseudomonadota > Alphaproteobacteria > Sphingomonadales > Sphingomonadaceae > Aquisediminimonas. The sequence continues at coordinate 1,390 of JAGWVG010000140.1, forward strand.
GTTCTGGTATCGAAAGATGTGGGGGTTCGAGTCCCTTCGCCCGCACCAGTATTGCCACTGCCTGTCCCTGAGGGGCAGGGGCCTAGCGGAATTCCTTAAAGGTAGAGTGACAAAATGCAGACTGTCGAAACGTTGAATGAAGGCCTGAAGCGCGCCTACACGCTCACGATCGCGGCCAAGGATATTGCTGCCCGTGTTGAGCAGGAAGTGGCGCGACTCGCACCGCAAGTCCGCATGCCCGGCTTCCGTCCCGGCAAGGTGCCTGCCAACCTCATCAAGAAAATGCATGGCGAAAGCCTGCAGGCTGATGCGCTGAACAACAGTGTTCAGGAAGCTGTTCAATCGCTGATCGCAGACAAGAAGCTGCGCCCCGCAATGTCGCCCTCAGTTGAGTTGGACGAAGGCTATGCGCACGGCAAAGATGCTGAACTGAAGATTGCGCTTGAAGTTCTGCCTGAAATTCCTGCCCCCAGCATTGAGGGGCTGAAGCTGGAGCGCCTGACGGTGGAAGCCAGCGCCGAAGCCGTCGACGAAGCGGTTCTGCGCATTGCCCAGCAGCAAAAGGGCTATGACGATGCGCCCAAGGGCCACAAGGCCAAGACGGGCGATCTGGTCGTTATGGATTTTGTCGGCAAGGTTGGTGGCACGCCTTTTGAGGGCGGCACGGGCGAAGACATGTCGGTTGAAATTGGCTCGGGCCGTTTGATTCCGGGCTTTGAAGATCAGCTGGTTGGCGTGAAATCGGGCGATGAAAAGACGATCACCGTCACCTTCCCCGCAGACTATAATGTTGAAACGCTGAAAGGCGCTGAAGCAACCTTTGATCTTGTGATCAAGGATGTGCGCGTTCCCGGTGAAGCCAAGGCTGACGATGCCTTTGCCAAGTCGCTGGGTCTGGAAGGCATTGATCAGCTGCGCGAGCTGATGAAGGGCCAGCTGGAGCAAGAGTTTAACCAACTGACGCGCACGCACATGAAGCGCCGCCTGCTCGATCAACTGGCGGCTGCGCATGATTTTGACGTGCCCCCGGGCATGGTGGATGCAGAGTTCAACCAGATCTGGGCGCAGCTGGAGCATGAGGCCAGCCATGAAGCCGATCCGGAAGCCGCCCGCGCCGATATGGAAAAGGATCGCGACGAATATCGCGCGATTGCCGTGCGTCGCGTGCGTCTGGGCCTGCTCCTGTCCGAAATCGGTCAGGCGAACAACGTCCAGATCAGCAGCCAGGAAATGAACCGCCTGATCACCCAAGCTGCCATGCAATATGGCCCGGGCGATCGTGAACGCTTCATCCAATATGTGCAGCAAGATCCTATGGCGGCCGCCCAAATTCGTGCGCCCTTGTATGAAGACAAGGTTGTCGACTTCCTGTTCTCCAAGGCCGACATCACCGATCGCGCGGTAACCCGTGAAGAGCTGGAAGCCGCCATTGAAGCAGATGCCGATGAAGGCCATGTCCATGGCCCGGGCTGTGGTCATGATCATGGCGATGCCAAGCCGGCCAAAAAGCCTGCAGCGAAAAAGGCCGCTGCGCCTAAGGCTGAAAAGCCCGCCAAGGCAGAGAAAGCGGACGCGAAGCCCGCTGCCAAAAAGGCTCCGGCCAAGAAAAAGGCATAAGCTTTTTCCATCGCACAAGAATTTAGGCCCTCCAGCACTACGCTGGGGGGCCTTTTTCTTTGCCTTGGGAAAATGAACAGACCCGTTACGGTGCAAGCGGATGCAGCAATTGGCTTTGCCCGATTCGCGCCCGGACGCGCAATTCAGCCATTGGCAGTTATATTGCATGCGCGAAGGTGAAATATTATTTCACAAAATCCGCAATTTGAGCGAAAAAAGCTAAGCTAAACCCCGACATACGATTTCAAGGCTTCACACTCGGCCCGTCACCCCTATAGCGACCATGCGAATCGTTATCTTTGCGATTGCTATGTCTTGGAGGTTTTTTTGGGCGAGCTCGGGTTTCCGTCGAATCAGGGTCTTTATGATGCGCGCAACGAGCATGATGCGTGCGGTGTAGGCTTTGTTGCCAATATTAAAGGCGTGAAATCGCACGAAACCATTAAACGCGGCCTCGAAATTCTGGTGAATATTGACCATCGCGGCGCCGTGGGGGCTGACCCGCTGCTGGGCGATGGCGCGGGCATCTTGATCCAAATCCCGGACGCGCTGTTCCGCGATTGGGCCAAGACCGAAGGCGTCACCCTGCCGCAGCCCGGCGATTATGCCGTGGCGATGTGCTTCCTGCCGCAGGATGAGCGCGCACGCGACTTTGGCGTCAAAAATTTTGAAAGCTTCTGCATCAAAGAAGGCCAGACGATTATCGGCTGGCGCGATGTGCCAACCGATCCGACCGGGCTGGGCAAGGCTGTGATTGAGCAGATGCCCGTGATCCGCCAGCTGATCATTGGCCGTGGCGAAAATTGTGCCGATCAAGATGCGTTTGAGCGCAAGCTGCTCGCCATCCGCAAACAGGCACAGAACCCGCTTGTGGCTTTGGCCGAAAAGCATAATCTGCCGGGGCTGCCGAGCTTCTATATGCCGTCGCTATCGACGCGGACAATTGTGTATAAGGGCCTGTTGCTGTGCGATCAGGTGGGCAGCTTCTACAAGGATCTGCAGAACCCCATCGTCACTTCGGCACTGGCCTTGGTGCACCAACGTTTTTCAACCAACACCTTCCCCAGCTGGAAGCTGGCGCACCCCTATCGCTTCATCGCGCATAATGGCGAAATCAACACAGTGCGCGGCAATGTGAACTGGATGAACGCGCGCCGCCGCACGATGGAATCAGACCTGCTGGGCGCTGATCTCGACAAGATGTGGCCGCTCATCCCGCATGGCCAGTCGGACACGGCATGCCTCGATAACGCACTCGAGCTGCTGCTCGCCGGAGGCTATTCGCTGGCCCATGCTGTGATGATGCTGGTGCCCGAGGCTTGGGCCGGCAATCCGATGATGGATGCCAAGCGCCGTGCTTTTTATGAATATCATGCCGCGCTTATGGAGCCATGGGATGGCCCTGCAGCCATTGCCTTTACCGATGGTCGCCAGATTGGCGCGACACTCGATCGCAACGGCCTGCGCCCCGCGCGCTTCCTTGTGACCGATGATGATCATGTCATCATGGCATCAGAGTCGGGCGTGCTTCCGGTTAAGGAAGAGAATATCGTCCGCAAATGGCGGCTTCAGCCAGGCAAGATGCTCCTCATCGATCTGGAAGAAGGCCGGATCATCGAAGATGAAGAAATCAAGGCGCAACTCGCCGCCTCGCAGCCTTATGATGAGTGGCTGGATGCAGCCCAGTATAAGCTGAAGGATCTGGACGAGGTCGATGTGGCTGAGCCCGTGCTCGCCAATGATCCCTCGGTCCTGCTCGATCGCCAACAGGCCTTTGGCTTTACGCAAGAAGACACGACCAAGTTCTTGGAGCCGATGGCGCGCAATGGTGAAGACCCCATTGGCTCGATGGGCACCGATACGCCAATTGCCGTCCTCTCGGCCAAGCCGCGTCTTCTCTACGATTATTTCAAGCAGAACTTTGCGCAGGTCACCAACCCGCCGATCGATCCGATCCGCGAGGAGTTGGTGATGTCGCTGGTCTCGATGATCGGCCCGCGCCCGAACCTGCTCGGCCG
>JAGWVG010000141.1 GCA_018970965.1 Alphaproteobacteria bacterium
GCCAGCCTCAAGGCTGGGCAGCAAATAGCGTGCCGATGTCGTGAGCCGATCTAGGGCTGCAATCAGCCGCGCACGCTGCGCCGGAGACCCGACATCCGCGTAAAAGGCAAGGAAGCTGGCATTGGTGACGAGCCCGCTGCTGTCGCCCGTTGTAACATCGCGGCTGCAATAGGCGCCAACGGCGTCGTTCCAGAGCCAATCCATCCCGCTGTGCGACAGGGCAATGCGGCCCTCAAGCTCGTTGATGACATCAGTTTCGCCCAAGGCTTGCGCCATCACCAGCAAATCGCGATTGGCGCGCAACAGCTCCATCGACATGCCGACATCAAGCATGCGGAACGGGCCATGATCGGCAATTTCGCTATGGTTCCAACCAGTTGATCGACCAAATTGAAGGATCGCCACATAGCGATCATATTCCTGCTGCGTTGGCCGCATGGCGGCATCCACATGGCCGGTGTCGCGTCGCTGATACGTGCCAACCCCACTGGTATCGACACGGGCTAGGGCCGCATCCCATTCGCTCGAATTATCGCGGCCTGTTTCCCAATTATGTGTTACCATCACAAGGCCATTGCCCAAGGGATCGCGGAAGCGATGAAACCAGCGATGGCTGCGCAAACAGGCTTGATATAAGCGGCGCATGCGCGGGCAGTCTGGGTTCGCCCCTTCGGCTTCCCATAAGGTGCGGACAATAGAGGCAAGGACAGGGGGCTGGGTGATGCCTGATGTGGGGGGTGTCTTGCCCGTGGCCCAGACAGATGGGCCAGGGAAATAGCCCGGATCCTCTTGATGGAAAACGATATGGGGGATCATCCCATCGTCCCACTGCGCCGAAATCAGGGTTTCAATTTCTTGCCACGCCCGGTCCCGATCAAATTCTGCAAAGCCCAGCGCAACAAAAGCAGAGTCCCAATTCCATTGATAAGGATATAGGCCGTGCGTTGGCACGGTATATCCGCCCCGATCATTGCGCCGTAAAATGTCAATCGCGCGTGTATTTAGCCCGGTCACGGCAGTTTTCCTTCCACCGCAATCATGCGGATATCATTCACATTGGTGCGCGTGGGGCCTGTCATCACAAGGCCATTGCGCGCTGCAAAAAAGTCATAAGTTTGGTTTTTAGCGAGGGCGGCTTGCGCCCCATGAGGATCGGCGTCAGCGGCGTTGAAATAGCCGCCGGCATTATCTTCTGTGCCATCAATGCCATCGCTATCCCCGGCCAGCGCATGGATTGGGGCGTAGGAGTTTAGCCGTGTCATAAGGCCTGCGAGATATTCTAAATTGGGCCCGCCGCGGCCGCCTTTGCGCGCGCCCTGCACAGTCAATTCACCGCCGGAAACCAATAGAAATCTACCCGTGCGTTGGGTGTATCGGGCTGCGATTTCGGCGTGAATGCAGCCCATGTCAGAGGCATTTCCGGTCAATGCCTTGCCTAGGTCGACAAGTTTCCAACCATCAGATTCCGCCCGGTTGCATACCGCAATGAGCGCATCTTCGTTGCGGGCCAGGATATGCACAGGGTGGGGCGTAAATGGGGGAGGGCAGTTGGCGCGGATAGCCGCAGCCAAAGCCTGTGAGACGGCGATGCCAGATGTTTTTAAGATTTCGAGCGCGGCTTCTGGTGCAAATGGCGCAGCAATACTGGGCCCCGATGCCACCAAGGCAGGGTCCTCTGAAGCGACGTCCGAAATGACATAGGTGATAAGCTCTGCCCCGCGGGCGCCCGCCAATGCGGCCAAGCGTCCGCCTTTGATGGCAGAAAGATGTCGCCGGACGAGATTGATGTCTTCAATCGGCCGGCCAGACCGCACAAGCGCATCGCCAATATTTTGTTTTTCAGCAAAGTCGATGCCCGGGGCTGGGGCTGACAACAGCGCTGAACCGCCCCCGGATATGAGAAATATAACGCGGTCGTCAGGTCCAGCCTGCTGTGCCAGCGTCAAAAGACGTTCCCCAGCGCTGCGGCTCATGCCGTCCGGCACGGGGTGGCGCGCTTCCAGAACCTCAATATCGGGAATGGGAGAGGCGACATTATGTCCCTGCCGCGTCACGACGCAGCCAGATACGGGGCCATCAAGATGTGCCCGCGCAACGGCTGCCATTTCCGCCGCCGCTTTGCCGCATCCTAAGATAATGGTTTGCCCCTTAGGCGGGGTTTTGGGCAGTTTATCCGGCAAGACGTGGCTTGGGCTTGCCGCTGCTATTCCCGCTAGGAAATAGTCGGTCAGCCGCGTGCGAATGTCTTGCATGTAATGCCTCGACGGATGGATGGCGCTGCGCCATCAATGTCAGATAAAATGCCGCAGGGCCAATAGACCCTGCGGCACTGCCATTTAGAAGCTATAGGTTACGCGGCCCGTAATGCGCCGCGGCAGAACGGGACGGCCGACGAAGAATGCCCCATTGGCCGCCTGATTATTATCTTGGCGGGGCGAACCTTCGGTGACCGCATCGGTGTTGAACAGGTTGAACACATTCACGCTGACCCGCAGCGAGCCTGAACCCATTGCCATTTTATAGCCGGCATCAAAGTTTGCGATGTTCCAGCCTTGCAGCTGGATGGCATTGTTGGAGGCGGTGTAATTGTCCCCCGTGTAGTTGGTGAAGATCGACACATCAAAAGTGCGATCATCATAATAGAGCCCGGCATTGTAGAGCAGCGAGGGCTGACGCTCTACCTTATGCCCAATATTGGCCGGTGTCGTATCGAAAGCGGTGTATTTGGAATTTTGCAGCGTGATGTTGCCCGCAAAACGCAGGTTCTTCATCAGGCGGACATCCACTGTGCCTTCAACCCCGTATGACCGCGTGCCAACCAAGTTGACGCGCTCTGTAAAGCCACCGGCACCATCGTTGACGAACAGAACCTGACGGCGATTATCAAGCTTGGTGTAAATGCCAGCCAGGGTGAACGAGAAGCTGGGATCACCCATCTTCAAACCAATTTCAGCCTGTTTGATGATTTCGGCTGTGTAGCTCTGCATACCCGGCGCAAGGCTTGCATTGGCTGCTGTGCCAGCGGGCAGGGGACGGAACGACGCAGAGCGGAGTTCTGGGAAGAAGAAGCCGCGCGACCCGTTGGCATAGAGGCTCATTTTGTCGTTGAGCTTATACAAGGCGCCTGCTGCAAAGGCCCATTCCGTTGCGCTGACATTGCCGGTCAAAAAGCCGCCATTGCCCCAAATGACGTCACGCAACGCGGTCGACAAATTAGCGGTTGTCGCATCGGTGATGACCACAGACGTGCGCTCACGGCTGATGTCGCCTTTCAGCGTTTCAAGGCGCAGGCCAATGTCGAAGTTGAAGCGATCCCCAATCTTCATCTGGTCTGCAACATAACCAGCATAACGCTCGGCCTTATGCCAGTTGTTGACATAACCGGCGCCGGCATTGAGCAAGCCATTGCGCGACACAACAGTCTGCGCACCAGTGGTCGGGTTGGTGACAACCAAGTTAACCAGACGCGGCTGATTGTTGAATTCAGCCAGGAAAGTCGTGGTCACATTGTAATCGCCTGCGCTGGCCCGGCCGTAAAAGCCGCCCAATGTAAGGGCGTGATCGACGGCGCCTGTCGCGAGTGATTTGGTCAGGTTCATTTCTGCCGTAAAGTCACGTGCCGGACGAATGCGATCGGTAAAGCGGTTGGCAAACAGCAGGGCATTGGCTGGAACAGTGCTGCCCCCAACAAAGCTGAACGCAGCGCCCGAAGTTGCTCCCAGGCCACGATTGGTCAGGAAGCTTTGCAGCGTTTCTGGCACGTTGATAACGCCATCACCATCTGACCACAGGCCAAACTGGTGCTTGTAATCGCTGTATTTCACGCGACCATTAATACCCCAGCCGCTATCCCCGAAGCTCTTGTCAAACGCCAAGGCAATCATGCCGCCCTTGGTCTTTACGCCATCAGCGATATCGGGCGAATACGTGCCCGTTGGTGTGGCGAAGGAGAGGCTGCTGCCAAAGTCATTCTGAACAGAATTGACCAGCACGCCATCATTGCCCGCAACGCGGTTGCGCGTGCTGCCATTCAGCGGGATCGGGAGATAGAATTGAACTTGGTCATCAATATATTGGCCAAGCAGCTGCACTTTGCCCGAGCCGTCGTCAAAACGATAGGTCAGGTTGCCGCGAATTTGGCCGCCCTTGGTGTCCAAATTGGTCCGCACCGGGCCCTTATCGGTCCGGTAGAAGCCCGATACAGCGTAGTATAAGTTGTTGCCGAGCGGGCCGCTCAGCGCCAAATCGCCACGATAGCGGCCTTTTTCAGCCACTTCGAGCTGGGCTGTGCCTTCCAGCGTGTCGCCGCCCGTCTTGCTGATATAGTTGATCAAACCTGCGACCGAACCCGGGCCGAACAGGTTGGAGACACCGCCGCGCACAAATTCAAGCCGGCTGATGCCCAAATCATTGCGGGCATAAACGTCATAGGCGGACGAATTCAGGCCGAAGGAGGAAAGCACCGGCATGCCATCATACATCAGCGGCGTGAACTGATATTGGCCACCTGAGGGAAGGCCCTTTACAAAAATGTTCGCGGCGACTTCACCGCCGCCACCATCGGCCTTGATGGTCGGGATGGTGTTCAGAATATCAGCTTGGCTGGTTGCGCCGGCACGCGTCAGCGCCTCAGTGTTCAATTGGCTTACGGCAAGCGGCGTATCAAGCGCGACGCGCGAGCGGCTGGTGCCGGTGACGATGATTTCAGCAGCATCATTCGTCTCTGCCGCATCGGGCTTGGTTGATCCGGTTTGGGCATAGGCCGGTGTCAGTGCCAGCAGGGAAACGCCGGTTAGAACCGCATTCATCATCAGCTTCATGTCGCTCTCCTCACCTGAAAGGCCCATGGCTTGGACCAATTATGTCAGTTGGATAACAAGCTCGAATTTATATTACAACCCATAATGAGTATTAATATGGGTGATAATGTTGCGCGGACAGTTCTGATCTGCGATTGGAGCAGGCATG
>JAGWVG010000004.1 GCA_018970965.1 Alphaproteobacteria bacterium
GCACAAGCGCCGCTAAAACGCCGATCAAGATGACACGGCGACGCTGTTCTGCCGGCAACCCTGCCGCGAGCGCGCCGACGACAATCGCATTATCGCCTGCCAGCACCAAATCAATCAGCAGCACCTGCACAAAGGCCGCAAATGCTCCAGGCTCGGTAATGTTCGAGAAATCTTGGACAATGGCGGTCCAGACAGCGCCCAGCGACACGGCGTCCATAATTATCTCCCGATCAAAGGTGCGATCTGGAACCAGCCCTCCCAGATCATGTTCAACGCAACATAGAGGATCACGACAAGCCCGATCCACGCAATCCAATGATAACGCTGGACAAGCTTTGCGACGAGATTGGCGGCCAGCCCCATCAAGGTGACAGACAGCGCCAAGCCAAAGAAAAGAACAGTGGGGTGCTGTCGCGCAACCGCAGCCACCGCCAACACATTATCCAAGCTCATTGATAGATCAGCGAGTGTGATCTGAAGTGCGGCTTGGAAAAAGGTTTTGCTGGCAGGCGGGCCTTCAATGGCCGGGGTCTCCGGATCATCAGCCACAATGGGCGTGATCGGTCGCAACTCGCGATACATATTATAGGCGACCCACAGCAAGAGCAGGCCGCCCGCAAAAAGCAGGCCGGTGAGTTGCAGCAACCAGGTTGCCGTCAGCGCAAAGCCGATAAGAAAGATAAGCGCCATCGCGACGCCCACCATGATGACACGCCGCCGCTCGCGCTCAGGCAGACCCGAGGCAATCGTGCCCATCACCACAACATTGTCGCCCGCCATGGTGAGATCAATCAGCACCACGCTCAGCAGCGCCGTCAGCCCCGCGGGCGTCAACACATCGGCAAGGTCGAGGACCATCGCCTCGCCTTACTGGTTCATGCTGTCGAAGAAATCGTCGTTGGTCTTGGAATCCTTCATCTTGTCGAGAAGGAATTCCATCGCGTCGACTGTGCCCATCTGCATCAGAATGCGGCGCAGCACCCACATTTTGGTGAGCTTATCCTTCTCAACCAAAAGCTCTTCCTTACGCGTGCCCGATTTGCCGACATCCAAGGCCGGGAAGATGCGCTTGTCGGCAACCTTGCGATCAAGGACGATTTCAGAGTTACCTGTGCCCTTAAATTCTTCGAAGATGACTTCATCCATACGGCTGCCCGTATCAATCAGCGCCGTTGCAATGATCGAAAGTGAGCCACCTTCTTCAATGTTGCGCGCAGCCCCAAAGAAGCGCTTGGGGCGTTGCAGGGCATTGGCATCAACACCCCCCGTCAGCACTTTGCCCGATGACGGGACAACCGTGTTGTAAGCACGGCCCAGACGCGTGATGGAATCAAGAAGGATCACAACGTCCTTTTTATGCTCCACCAAACGCTTGGCCTTTTCGATAACCATTTCAGCGACTTGTACGTGGCGCGAGGCAGGCTCATCAAAGGTGGAAGAAATCACCTCGCCCTTCACCGAACGCTGCATATCCGTCACTTCTTCAGGGCGTTCATCAACCAAGAGAACAAGCAAGAAGACTTCGGGGTGATTGTCGGTAATGGCCTTAGCCATATTCTGCAGCAGCACCGTTTTACCCGTGCGCGGCGGCGCGACAATCAAGGCGCGCTGGCCCTTGCCCTGCGGCGAAATAATATCAATGACGCGCGCCGACTTATCCTTGACCGTTGGATCAAGTGTATCGAGCTTCAAGCGTTCATCTGGATAGAGCGGTGTCAAATTGTCGAAATTGACACGGTGACGGACAACATCGGGATCATCAAAGTTGATCGATTTGATCGTCGTCAGCGCAAAATAGCGTTCGCCATCCTTGGGGCCGCGAATTTCGCCTTCCACAGTATCGCCCGTACGCAGGCCATATTTGCGGACCATATTGGGCGATACGTAAATATCATCCGGCCCTGCCAAATAATTGGATTCAGGCGCGCGCAAAAAGCCAAAACCATCAGACAGCACTTCAATTGTGCCTTCGCCGATAATCTCTTCACCATTTTCAGCCTCAACTTTGAGGATGGCGAACATCAAATCTTGCTTGCGCAGCGTGGAGGCGCCTTCCACACCCAATTCTTCAGCCATGCTGACCAGTTCGGCGGGGGTTTTCTTTTTAAGTTCTTTCAGGTGCATCATGGATAAAATCCGAAATACTTGGGTTGGAGGACCGCGACAGCATCAGATACAAAACGGAGAGCTGCTCTTAAGGGCACGAATGGCCGAGCGGTGATCTGGCCTAGGCCCGAGAACCGACAAAGTCAATCGAATGTTCCTTGCCGGAAAACCGGTTAAAAGGGTTTCACAATTGCCAAAATAACGATGAGAACAGCCGCCACGCCGGGGACTTCATTCAGCATTCGCAGCGTGCGTCCACTCAAGCGGCGTTCTCCCGCTGCCAATCGGCGCGCATAGCCCACCATCCATCCATGATAAGCCGAAAGCGCCAGCACAATGGCAAATTTCAGGAGGAACCAGCCTTGCGCAAAGGCGCCCGTATCCAAGGCCAGGGCCAATCCGAACAGCCATACAATGGCCATAGAGGGCTTAAGAATAATCCGCAGCAACCGCTGTTCGCGATCAACCCATAGCTTTTCTTCTGCACTGCCGGGTGCCGCTTCTTGATGGTAAACAAAGAAACGCGGCATCATGAACAAGCCCGCCATCCAGAAGATGACAAAAATCAGGTGCCCCGCTTTGACCCACAAATAGGCATTGCCCAACAACCCAATAAGTGCAGCTGTCATATCTTACCCCCGGATGCGCGCGACCAGTGCTTCAACATGAGCAATGGGCGTGTCTGGCAAAATCCCATGGCCGAGATTGAAAACATGGGGGCGGTCTGCCAGCGCGTCAATAATCTGTGTGATCGCAGTATCGAGCATTTCACCCCCGGCGATCAGCGCCAACGGATCCAAATTTCCTTGAACGGGCAGACCTGAGGGAAGCGATTTATGCGCCCAGACAGGATCGACAGTCTCATCCAACCCAATTGCATCTGCGCCTGTTTCGCGAGCATAAGCAGGCAGCTTGCCACCCGCTCCTTTTGGAAAGCCAATAACAACAGCATCGGGGTGCCGTGCTTTAAGCGTTGTGATAATCTTTGCCGTCGGCGCGATCACCCAGCGTTCAAATTGCGCAGGGCTCAAGCTTCCCGACCAACTGTCAAACAGCTGGACCGCATCAACACCCGCCGTGATTTGATCGGATAAATACGCAATTGTCAGATCTGCAATGGCATCAATGATGCGCGTAAAAGCGGCTGGGTCACGATAAGCAAAACGGCGCGTTTCAGCCTGTTCGCGGCTGCCTTGGCCCGCCACCATATACGTCGCCACTGTCCACGGGCTGCCCGCAAAGCCCAAAAAAGTTGTTTGGGCGGGCAATGCCGCCTTCACCTGTCGCACCGTTTCAATCACCGGATCGAGCCGGGCGTGCGCAGGGACCAAATTTTCTAAAAGATGATCCACCAGCTTTGGCGCAAGTCTTGGGCCTTCTCCCGCCTCAAACCATAAGTCTTGGCCCAAAGCATGAGGCACCACCAAAATGTCTGAGAACAGAATTGCCCCATCAAAGCCAAAGCGGCGAATGGGCTGTAAGGTCACTTCAGCGGCCGCTGCACTGTCGTGCACCAATTCTAGAAACCCGCCTTTATCGGCACGCAATGCGCGATATTCGGGCAAATAGCGCCCCGCTTGGCGCATGAGCCACATGGGGAGCCGGTCTGCACGCTGGCCTTTTAGCGTTGCAAGAAGGGGCTTGGTCGGGTGCGTCTGCATGGTCGAATTCGTCATCACGCTCTCCCCCTATTCAATTAATAAAGACTCTGAAAGGTTGTAGATGATTGTTGGCACGTCGGTTGCGGGCATAAACGGCTTCAACTTTCTTTGCCCACAGCTTGACTCAAAGCTGTGCGCGTTGGCGTGCGGAGTCGATTTCAGCCATCCCCATTATCCACATCTGGGGATGAATAGCCTGGTCTGTTGGGAAGCCTGTGGAGGAAATAAGGTGGCGCATCTCGAATTGCGGCGCTTGCGCTTATCCCGCTTTTTTCGCTAGCCCTGTCCCCAGATTTGTCCACATACAGATCTGAGAGATAAACTGCCACGCGAGGGCCCGTGTCCCGATTGCATCTTCATCTGGTGTCTGACTCCACCGGCGAAACGCTGGAAACGGTCGCAAAGGCGGCTTTGGCCCAGTTTGATGATGTCGAACCTGTCCGACATTATTGGCCTATGGTCCGCACACCCGGCCATGTCGAGCGGATCATGACAGAAATTGCGCATAATCCGGGTTTGGTGCTGTTCACCATCGTGAACGCCGATATTCGCGCTGCGTTGGAGCAACGCTGTTCAGCACTTGGTCTGCCGCATGTTGGTGCAATTGATCCGGTGATGGATGCCTTGTCGAGCGTGCTTGGCAAACCACTGAAAGCGCGGCCCGGCCTTCAGCATTTGTTGGACGATGCCTATTTCGCGCGCGTCGAGGCCATTCAATTTACCATTGCGCATGATGACGGGCTCAACTGGGAAAATTGGGAAGAGGCCGATATCATTCTGGCAGGCGTGTCGCGCAGCTCCAAAACGCCGACATCCATTTATCTGGCCAATCGCGGCTATAAAACCGCCAATATTCCCATTGTCGTGGAAAGCCCGCCGCCAGATTTGCTGTATCGCTTAACCAAGCCTTTGGTTGTCGGGCTTGTCACCAACCCCGAGCGGCTGGTGCAAATTCGCCGTAATCGCTTGCTCGCGCTCAACCAAACGCCCGATACAGATTATGTTGATCAAGATGCCGTCACGCGCGAAGTGGCTTATGCCCGGCGGATGTTTGCAGATAATGGCTGGCCGGTGATTGATATGACACGCCGCTCAATTGAAGAGGCTGCGGCTGCGATCATCACTCTTTATACCGAACGTAAAGGCGCCAAGGCGTGAGGCTGATTTTGGCTTCGCAAAGCGCTGGGCGCCGGGCGCTATTGGCACAAGCGGGCATTGCGCATGAAGCCATGTCGGCGGCTTGTGATGAAGAGGCTGAAAAGGCGCATCTTCGCGCCGCACATCTTGATGCGGCAGCTTTGGCCATAGGGTTGGCTGAAGCCAAGGCGCTGTCGGTTTCGATGACACAGCCCGATGCGCTTGTCTTGGGGTGCGATCAAACCCTGGCGCTCGACGACGGCACTCAATTTGACAAAGCCCCTGATATGGATGCTCTCGCTGCACAGTTGGCGCAGTTGTCGGGCCGCACTCATGTCTTGCACGCCGCAATGGCCATCGCGCGCAAGGGTGAGATTATCTGGCGTCATGTTGAACCAGCCCATATGACAATGCGGCAGCTTTCAGCCGACTTTATTCAGGCCTATCTGGAGGCAGAAGGGCCAGGGCTTTTATCGGGTGTTGGCGGCTATCGTATTGAAGGGCGTGGCATCCAACTGTTTGAACGGATAGAGGGCAATCACTTTGCAATTATTGGCCTGCCGCTTTTGCCGCTTCTGGCCTATTTAAGACAAGCAGGAGCCGTTGCCGCATGAGCCGCCCATTTGCCGAAGTTATTGGCGATCCCATTAGCCACAGCAAATCGCCCCGCATCCATGGCTTTTGGCTGGAATGTCTGGGCATTGAGGCAGAATATCGCGCCACACATGTGACCGCAGAGGCACTGCCAGATTTTATTACCGCGCGCGCGCAAGACCCAGATTGGCGGGGCTGCAATATCACCTTGCCACATAAAATTGCTGTCATGGATCATGTGGCGGATCCGGGCGGCATTCGCAGCAGCATTGGCGCCATGAACACAATTGCCCGCAATGATGCAGGCGGGCTTTTTGGCACCAATACCGATGCGGGCGGCTTTTATGCGCCGTTGGCAGATATGGCTCTGGCCGGGGCGCCCATTGTGGTCGCGGGCACAGGCGGTGCCGCACATGCCGTGCTGTTTGCGCTGTCCCGGCTTGATGTCGGGCCCGTCACATTGCTGGCGCGCAACCCTTTGAAGGCCGCCGGGCTGCTCGCGCGCTTTGGCTTAAAGGGTGATGTGCGGGCGATGGATGCCGCGCTGCCACCTGCGCAATTGTTCGTGAATACAACGTCGCTCGGGATGACAGGCCAGCCCCCGCTAAGCCCCGATCTCTCTCCTTTGCCCGCCGATGCGGTTGTCTATGACATTGTCTATGCGCCGCTGGTGACGCCTTTATTGGCCGCGGCCGAGGCGCGCGGGCTGCAAACCGTGGATGGTCTGGAAATGCTTGTTGGCCAAGCCGCAATTGCCTTTGAGCTTTTCTTTGGTGCGCCCCCGCCGCGTGACCGTGATGAAGAGCTGCGGGGCCGGCTTCTCGCATGATCCGCATTGGCCTTACCGGATCAATTGGCATGGGCAAATCTGCCGTGTCCGCGATGTTCCGGCAAATGGGTGTGCCTGTCTTTGATGCCGATGCAGAGGTGCATCGTCTGCAAGGCCCAGGCGGTGCGCTTGTCAGCAAAATCGAGGCGCACTTTCCGGGCACCACAGGCCCCAAAGGGGTTGATCGGCAAAAATTGGGCGCCGCGGTTTTGGGCAAGCCCGATGCACTGCGCGCGCTGGAGCATATCATTCACCCGGCTGTTTATCATGCGCGGCAGCGCTTTTTGTTGCGGCATCGGGCGCGGCCTTTGGTGGTCTTGGATATTCCCCTTTTGTTTGAAAAAGGCGGCGCCAAACAGGTGGATGTCACGGTCGTTGTTTCTGCGCACAGCTTTTTGCAGCGGCGGCGGGTGATGCGCCGCCCCGGGATGACGGCCACAAAACTGCGTCATATCCGTCGGTTACAAGTGCCCGATCATGTCAAACGCCAAAAGGCAGATTATGTCATTGAGACGGGCAGCGCAAAAATTGAAACCCATGCTGCGGTTCGGCGTCTCATCACTTGCCTTCGTGCACAAAAGCGCCGATAGTCCTGCCGATGCGTGAAGTCGTTTTTGATACCGAAACGACAGGGCTCAACGCCGCTTCTGGCGATCGGCTTGTTGAAATCGGCTGTGTGGAACTGGTCAACCGGGTTGAGACCGGGCGGACCTACCATGCCTATTTCAATCCAGAACGATCCATGCCGCCCGAAGCGCAAGCGGTGCACGGCCTGTCGGAAGCCTTTTTGTCAGATAAGCCCCTCTTTGGGGATCTGGTGGAAGACCTGCTCGACTTTTTGGACGATAGTCCTCTGGTCGCGCACAATGCGTCTTTTGACTTTGCCTTTTTGAATGAAGAGCTGTCGCGCATCAATCGGCCCGATATTGCGCCCGCACGGATGATTGATACGCTCGCTCTGTCGCGCACCAAATTTCCGGGGGCCAAGCATAGCCTTGATGCGCTGTGTACCCGCTTTGGCATTGATCGGTCGCACCGCATTAAGCACGGCGCGTTGCTCGACGCGCAGCTTTTGGCGCAAGTTTATATTGAACTGACAGGGGGCCGCCAGATTGGCCTTGGCCTGGCTGATGCGCCGCTTGCTGCCGCTCCGGCAGACGCAGGCCGCGCCTTAACCGCCCCGCGTGTTGCGCGCCCTGCACGCCCGCACGCGGCGACACCTGAAGAACTTGAGCGTCACCAGGCGTTTTTGACCAAGATCAGCGACCCACTTTGGGCGCTAGACCGTGATCAGGAGGATTTGGCCGCCGCTTAAGTTGAAGAATGGGCAACCGTTCCTAGCTAGAGTCGAGAAAGGAGAGAAGATTATGGACATCCGTGTTTCCGGTCATCAGGTGGATACAGGGGATGCTCTCCGGGCGCATGTTGGCGATCGGCTTCAGGGTATCGCGACCAAATATTTTTCCCGCGCGCATTCGGCGCAGGCCACATTCAGCAAAGGCCCGCATGATCACGGCTTTGTTTGCGATGTTATTCTTCATGTCGTCAAAGGCGTGGTCTTAAAGGCCAATGGCAGCGCGCAAGAGGCGCATCTTGCCTTTGACGGCGCGGCCGACAAAGTTGAAAAACAGCTGCGCCGCTACAAACGCCGTCTTCGTGATGACCATAGCGGCCCAAATGGCGTGGCAGCGCCAGAGGATAATGCCAGTTACACGGTGTTTGAGCCAATTCAGGCCGATGAGGTTGAGCCCGAGGATAATCCCATCATCATTGCTGAGACCAAAGTTGATGTGCCCGAGGCAAGCGTGTCGGATGCCGTAATGATGCTCGATTTGCGGCACACCAATGCTTTGCTGTTCCGCAATGCAGCGACGGGTATATTCAACATGGTCTATCGCCGAAATGACGGCACAATTGGCTGGGTTGAGCCGCAACGTTGATGCACCTTACAGGGCCGCATGCAGCTTTGCTTGCGGTCCTGCGGGAATATGCTAATGGCGCGCACCAAATTCCCCGTCTGGAAATATGATGACAGAGATTGCTTCGCTTCTTGCCCCAGGTGCCGTGACAGCTGGTGGGCATATGACCAATGCCAAGATGCTGTTTCAGCATTTGGGGCAGGTAGCAGAACGCGAATATGGCCTGCCGGCGATTGAGGTGATTGATCGCCTGACCGAGCGTGAGCGGTTGGGGTCAACAGGGTTTGGCGGCGGCGTGGCAATTCCGCACGGCAAGATGGAAGGCTTGGATCATGTGGTCGGCATTTTCGTTCAACTTGCCGAGCCTGTGGATGTGAAAGCCATTGATGATCTGCCAGTTGATCTGGTGTTTTGCCTCTTATCGCCCCCCGATGCTGGCTCTGAGCATCTGAAAGCCTTGGCGCAAGTTAGCCGCTGGCTGCGGGATCGTGCCTTTGTGGCAAAACTGCGCGGCGCGGGCAGTGCGGACGCCATTTATGCGCTGTTTGCTGCCAGCCAAACACGTGACGCTGCCTAAGATTTTCAGACTGGCGGGCGCGTGACGCCGCGGGTCACAACTTCGGTTTATGTCAACGCTCTTGTCCGGCGCGTCAACGCGGCGGGCGGCATGGCGATGGTGCTGGCCAAAGGCGATGAAACGGCCGGCGCCTTATTGCTGATAACGCTAGAAAACGGCGTAAATACAGGCGTTTGGGAGCGTGCATGGACCTCAGCCGGTGCCTATCGCTGGACCCAAGTTTCTTCCCAAGTCATTGAAAATGAAGAAGAAATTTCAAATCTTTGCGCCCGCAGGCGCGCTGCTGACCCTGATTTATGGATCTTAGAGCTAAACATCGCTGATGCTGCACAGTTCGCCGTGGATTTGGATGGCGAGCGTTGACTTAAACGCCCGATGATCGTCAGGGCACTTCACAGATAATACGCATCGCCGTCTCGCCACCCGCGTTTTGGGTTTTGGGGACGAATGCAGACAGGGGAATGAACTGACCACGCCAGTTATTTGCGCGGCCCAGACCAAACCTCTGCACATAATGAAGACTATATGCGATCCAATCGTCTGACAGCCGCAGTTGCGGTTTTGTCCCTCCCCATTCTCAGCGCGCTCGCCGCGCTTGCCCCGGCAAATGCTGTTTGGGCAAATGAAACACCCGGCACGCTTGATGTCCGCCAGCTCCCGACCCGTTCGGTTGAGCAGCCCCAAGCCCCGAAGTCTTCGCTGGACGAAGTTAAGATCCCCGAGTTGGTCGAAGCGCAGCCTGAAGCGCGCACGCTGCCCAGCTTAGTTGCGCAATTCGCCGACACCACGCCTGCTGATCGTGAAGCAGAATGTCTGGCCGCTGCTGTGTATTTTGAAGCCAAGAGCGAAGGCTTGGATGGCCAATTGGCTGTTGCGCAGACCATTCTCAACCGCACCCGCTCTGGTCGCTTCCCCAGCAGCATTTGTGGCGTGGTGTTCCAGCCGGGCCAATTCTCATTCGTGCGCGGCAATGGCTTTCCGCCTATTGTGCGTACCAGCCGTCATTGGCAGCACGCGCAGGCAATTGCGCATATCGCCGCCAATGACTTGTGGGATTCAACGGTTGATAACGCGCTGTATTTCCATGCACGCCGCGTGAAGCCGGGCTGGCGCATGCAGCGGATTGCTGCCGTCGGCAATCACGTTTTTTACCGTTAATTTAGCGGCTTAAACCACCCCCATTTTCAATCGGTGCATCCCGCTTTAGACAAGCGGGATGGCCGATGAGACAGATCCCCTAATTGCGGCAGACGTGCTGCGTGGCGTGTCGCGCATGCTGTATCGGCATGATTATCTGGGCGTGCCTGAGGTGCCGCTGCGCAATGGCCGTCGCGCGGATATTATGGCGCTTGGCCCCAAGGGCGAAGTGACGATTGTTGAAATCAAAGTCTCGCGGGCCGATTTGTTGGGGGATGGTAAATGGCCGGACTATCTCGACTATTGTGACCGCTATTATTGGGCGGTGCCGCAGGGCTTTGATCTTTCACTTTTTGATCGAGAGGCACTTGCGCCCGACATTTCGGGTTTGATTGTGGCAGATCGTTATGATGCCGCTATCCTGCGCGATGCAGCGCACAGACCGCTGGCGGCCGCGCGCCGCAAGACCGAAACTCTGCGGATCGCGCGTCTCGCTACGCGCCGGATGTTGGGCTTATCGGCGATTTTAGATATTGAGATGCCCTAACCCCTTGGGCCCCGGCGCCATGCCGAAGCCCATATGGGGGCAGCGCATTATTTGGTCGCAACAATCCAAGCGTTAATCTTCTTTTCAAGCACGGCGAGGGGCAGCGCGCCTGTGTTCAACACTTGATCATGAAAGGCGCGAATGTCGAACTTGGGGCCCAAGGCGGCTTCCGCTTTTTTGCGCAAGCGCTGAATGGTCATTGCCCCCGTTTTATACGCCAAGGCTTGGCTGGGGATCGCGATATAACGCTCCACCTCGGCGGTTGCATCCGTGCGCCCCATGTCAGAATTGGCCATCATATAGTCAATGGCCTGATCGCGCGTCCAACCCTTGGCATGCATGCCGGTATCAACAACCAGTCGCATCGCGCGCAACATCTCGTCAGATAAGGTGCCAAAGCGTTGATAAGGGTCTTTGTAGAAGCCCATTTCATAGCCCAAGGTTTCGGCATAGAGCGCCCAGCCTTCAACATAAGCGGTGTTCCCGCCAAAGCGCATGAAGTTGGGCAGCGCTGCATTTTCTTGCGCCAGGCTGATCTGGAAATGATGGCCCGGTGCGCCTTCATGCAGATACAGCGTCGTCATGCCCGGGGTCGTGCGGCTCGGCAGATCATAAGCGTTGAAATAGAAAATGCCGGGGCGGCTGCCATCGGGCGTGCCCTGCTGATAGGATCCGCCCGCCTCATATTTCTCTCGAAATTCTTCATAGGGCCGGATTTCCAAAGGGGCCTTGGGCAGTGTTGAAAAATAGGCACCGATCTTGGCATCGACTTGCTTGCCAATGTCGTAATAGCCCTGGGTCAGAGCCGCGCGGCTTTCCTTCTTAAATTTGGGGTCATTGCGCAGATAATCAAAGAATTGCGCAAGCGTGCCCTTAAAGCCGACTTCTTGGCGCACTTTTTCCATTTCGCCCTTGATGCGGGCAACTTCAGACAGGCCCGTTTTATGCACCGTGTCGGCATCCAGCGGCAGCGTCGTCGTGTTTTCAATGCTGATTTTATACAGCTCGGCCCCGCCCTTCATGCTCGACAGGCCAACAGTGGCGCGCGCAGCTGGCAGATAATCATTTTTCAGATAATCGCGCAGGCGGCGATAGACGGGGTAAATCCCCTGATCGATGGTCGCTTTATACTCAGCCGTCAGCCGCGCCTTATCTGCGTCGGAAAAGCTTGCCGGCATTTGCTTGATCGGGCCGTAATAGGGGGAGTCTTCCACCGATTGCGCCAGCTGTGCATCCAGCTGCGCAATGACATTGGTAATGGTCAGCTTGGTTTCGACAATCCCGGCAGCCTTGCCTTCTTTGAACCGATCAATCGCACGATCGAGATAAACAATGAAGTCGCGGTGGCGCTTCAAGGCATTGTCATAATCCGCAACCGTTGAAAAAGGTGCGCCGCCTTTCCCGCTTGAAAAGGTTGGGTAAAATGTGTGGAAGCCATAAAAATGGTTGAGCGGACGAACAGCGTTCAGCTTCAGAATATCCGGCCGATAGCCAATCGCATTTTGTTCGGTCTGCCATTGAAACACATCATAAGCGATTTGGTCTGTGGGGTTCAGCTGCGCGCGATCAATTTTGGCGAGGCGAGCCATATCCTCTTCATTCGCCTTTTTCTCGGCAGCGAAATAGGCGTCAGTGATGTAATCGCCGAAGCGATCTGCATAGCGCATATCGCCGCGAAAAATCGCGAATAGCGGGTTGCGACGCAACGAGGCCTCGTCGCTGTCTTTGAACAATTGGTGCAAATCGCGCGCGGCGGCATTTTCTGCAGGTGCCTGTTGCGCCGCGACGGGTTGAGCGAAGAGGGCAACGGGCGAAAGAGTCGCCAACAAAAGGCCAGTCAGAGAACGACGCATGGGGAAATCCTTTTTCATCAGAGAGCCGCGCTAGGATATCAGCGGCACCTCATTTGCATGTCATGCTTCGATAAAAGCGCCACGGCAATCGACAAAATTGTCGGGACTATAAAATGGCCCAGAAAGGATTTGGGGCTGGGGCAATTAAATCCAAAATTTTTCCCGGAACCATTTGGTCACGATATATTTTGTGCCGGCCAAAACGGGCTTGCCCGCATGGAGCGCTGCAGGATTGGGGGTGCCGTCATCCTGCATATTATTCCACAACACCAACATCGCGGTGCGGGGAGAAACGGTCATCCCCGCCGTTGGGAATTCGGTTTGGCCGCCCGCGGGGGGCTCGTTCAAATAGATCATCGCCGTCCAGCCGCGTTGGCCGCCTTGGCGCATCATATCATCCCAATAGACGCTGCCTTTGATAAAATGATCATAATGCGCTTTGAACTGTTGGCCGACTTCATAAACTTGGCCCTGCAAAGTTTCGCCATGGCGCTTATCAATGCCCATCAGAGCGCAAATACGATCTTCGATCCGCTCTACCAACGGATCAAAAGGCGATAAATTGCAGCTGTCGCTGGTGCGGAACTCGGGGTCTGCCGTTGACGATAAGAGGCCGGAGGGTTGCCGACCCTTATCAATCAACTTCACCAATTCTTCGCATTCGGAAAGGCTCATAAAGTCCTGCACGCAATAGAGCGCCAGGCCATTTTGCGCCACAATTTGGGCCCGACCAGAGGCTTTTAACTTGCGCGCAACGCTCCGGCCCATTTCGGCCAGCCGCTCCTCGGGCGTTTTCACCTTGATCTTCGCCATAAGCCTTTCCGATGCCTTATGTGCTGCTTAATCGATCACGCGCCCACGGGACATGACAAAGCCCACCTTTTCCAAGGTACGCACATCGCTCAGCGGGTCACCATCCACGGCGATGATGTCCGCTGAATAGCCGGGGGCAAGGCGGCCAATTTCATCTTGCTTGTCGAGAAGCTTGGCAGCAACCGTGGTGGCACTCGCCAGGGCATCGCGCGGGCTCATCCCGCCCCATTCCACCATCAGCGCAAACTCGCCTGCGTTGCGGCCATGCTCAAAAACCCCTGCGTCCGTGCCAAAGGCAATCGTCACACCTTCTGCACGCGCCGCTTTTAAGGCTTTACCCATTTGGGCGACGGCTTCGCGGCCCTTGGCTTCAACTGTGGGGGTGTACACGCCCTTGCCGAGACGTTCTTTCACCCCGGCAAGCGCCATCAGCGTCGGCACCATTGCAGTGCCGCTGGCCTTCATCGCTTTGGCGGCGGCGGCATCGGCAAAGGTTGCATGTTCTGCGCTATCGACACCAGCATGCGCCGCTGCTTCCACACCGCGCGCGCTGTGCGCATGAGCCGCGACACGCAGGCCTAGGCTATGGGCTGTGTCGACAATGGCCTTCAGCTCTGGATCGGTGAAGTGTTGGCCAAGGCCGCGGCCTTGTTGTGAGAGGACACCGCCCGTGGCAGTGATCTTGATGACATCTGCACCCGCCTTTGAAAATTCACGAACACGTGCCGCGCATTCCACCGCGCCCGTGCAGGTGTTGTGCGCATCCAACGCATGGCCAACTTCGGGGCGGAAGCCATTTACATCGCCATGGCCGCCAATGATTGAAATCGCGGGTCCTGCGGCAATGATGCGCGGGCCGGGAATAACGCCTTTGGCAGTTGCGTCGCGCAGGGCAAAGCCACCCAATGGCGTCGAGCCGAGATCACGCACTGTGGTAAAGCCAGCCTTCACGGTGCGCAGCGCATTGCGCGCGCCCATCAGGGTTGCAAATTCATCGCTGACAACAGCCTCATCCCGAAAATCGCCTCCGGGATTGCTCTGTAGGTGAACGTGCAGATCAATCAGCCCGGGCAGAACAGTTTTATCGCGGAGGTTGATCAGCTTTGCACCGGCTGGCGCGTCGCTATAGCCTGGGGTGATGGCGGTAATTTTGCCATCCGTTACAGTGATCGTCGCTGGGCCAGTTGCCGGCTGGTTGGCATCGGTGATGACGCGTCCGGCTTGCAGTATAATTGTTTCCGCGCTGGCCGGTGCCGCAAACAATGTGGCGCTTGCCATCAGTGCAGATAGGATAATGCGCATCTTCTTCTCCCTTGGCTATTTTCACCTTTTATCCTGCAGCCTTTGCGCGGCAGCTGGGTCGTGCGCAAGGGGGAATGCGCAGCAGCCGATCAGCAGTCTTCTACTGTCAGCGCTTCAATCGTTAGGGCGATGCCGCCGGGGTGGGGCCTTTGGCGGACCACAACCAAATCAGCGACAATATGCCCGCATAGCGGCAAATCTGCCTCGGGCAGGTCGCGCACAAATGTGGCTGCCCCTGCGCGGGGAATAACCACTTCCAGCCAATGACGCGCACCTTCAAAAGTGATGCTCGCCCAAGGCCGTTCGTGCGCTGAGATAAGAGCGGCGCCGGGATGATATCGCGTCAGCGCGCGACATAATTTGTGATGCGCATCGCTGCTCATTTTGTCTGCTCGGCGATAAAGCTGCGGATACGTTCGGCGAGGGCTGGCCGCAGCTCACGCCCCATCCGCATATCGAATACCAGCCGGGGGTCGCGGGCGGCCAAGCGGCCAAAGCGCGTTGGCGCCATTTTCGTCCGTCTTAAAAATACTTCAATTTCGGCTTTAATGTTCATGATATGTTCCCCACGTTACGCGCCCTGAGTCGGGCAAGGAATTTTCCTTTCTTTCCTCCTCAAATCCTACTTGTCTAGGAAAAATCTTATCTGTATTGGGAGAAAATGGACGATGTCCGCACCATTCTTGACCAACTTATCCGGGCGCGGGGCGAAGATTATGCCTCGCTGTCGCGCTTTATCGGGCGCAATCCGGCCTATATTCAGCAATTTATTCGGCGTGGCAGCCCCAAGCGTTTGGCAGAGCAGGATCGTGCCAGGCTCGCACGTTATTTGGGTGTGGGGGAAGATGTGTTGGGCGCCCCCGCCACCTCCCCAGCGCTCCAATCTGATTTGTGCATGGTTCCCATTCTTCATGTCGAAGCATCGGCGGGGCCAGGGGCCTTTGCTGAGGGAGAGGCTGCGCGTGCGCATATGGCGTTTGATCGCCGTTGGTTGCGCACACTGACACATACCCCGGATAAATTATCGATCATCTCGGTGCGCGGAGATTCGATGCAGCCCCTATTGGCCGAGGGAGATGATATTTTGGTCGATCAGGGCGACGCTGCTGACCAGTTGCGCGATGGCGTCTATGTGCTGCGCATTGATGACGCACTTCTGGTCAAGCGCTTGGCGCTCAATCCAGCGACGGGCGGCATCAGTATTCGCAGCGACAACCCTGCTTATCCGGCATGGGATGAGTGTGCGCCGTCAGACATTCACGTCATTGGGCGTGTTGTCTGGGCCGGCGGCCGCATGGCTTAGCGGCGGCGGTCGATGAGCCAGAGCCCAATTGCCAGTGCGCTGCCCAGTGCGAACCCTGCCAGAAGGCCGATCGTCGGTTGGTGGAGGACCACGCCCATCAAACTGCCCGCCAATAGGCCGAGTGCGATAAAGGCCCCAGCAGCACGGGGGGCAGGTGCTTTTTTGTCTGTCATGATCCGCCTTTGCCACGCCTTATCCTGCAAGGCCAGACCAATGGACAAAGGTTCAGCTGCGCTGTGCAAAGCAGTGGCACTGCGCATGAAAGTCTTGCGGCGTCCCCTCAGGGCGCTTTCGCTTATGCCTTTGGCGCGATAGAGAATGGTCATGATGTCGGGCCCCACCAACTGGCTGAAACGCGCCGCGCTCGCGCTGGCCTTGGGCGCTCCCCATGGAGGGCTGGCTCAGCCTCTTATGGCACCTCCCGCCCCAACGCCTGCAGCGCCGCCCGAAGATGTGCTGGACCCAGCATCTCCCTTGGCCGAAATGCCCGATATCGGCGTTGATTGGCCCGACCTTCCGCCGGAAGAAGCTGGAGAGCCCGGCGCCCAGCTCGCGCTGCCCGAGGTGCAAGAGCGCCGCTACACTGTGTTGCTCAACGGCGTCCCAGAAAGCCCAGCCAACCAAGTCTCTAGCCGCTTTGATGAGCTGTCGACTCTAAAGGCCGCCAACACCAAGCCGGCAAACCTTGCCCAGCTTAATCGTCGTGTGCGCGATGACGTTGATTTGCTGCAGCAATTGCTGCGCACCGACGGCTATTATGATGCGCGCATTGCCTCACGCATTGAGCCGGTAGAAGATCGACTTTTGGTCACGCTGTCCGTCACGCCGGGGCCGCTCTATCGCTTCGACGAGATTCGCGTTTCGGGTCTCGAAGAAGCTCCAGAATTGCGGCCCCAGTTTAAGCTAAGCCTTTCAGACCCTGTCGATGCAGATGTGGTGACGACCGCTCAGGCCAATTTGCAAATGGCGTTGCGCGACACGGGCTATCCTTTTGCCAAAGTCGCCGCGCCTGACGTAACCATTGATCATGATCGCGAAAGTGGCACGCTGGATTTGACTGTTGCAACCGGCGGCAAACGCAATTTTGGGCAGATTGTCGGGCGTGGGGATAAAGCGCCTTTTGGCGCCGATCACATGGCCGTCATTGCACGCTTCAAGCCGGGCGATGTGTATAATCAAGCTGATGTTGAAGATTTGAAGCGGGCGATTGTGGCAACGGGCCTTGTCTCCACTGTGTCCGTCGAACCAACTGAGGGGAAGGTGCCGGGCACGGCTGATATTATCGTCACAACTGCGCCCGCACCGCTGCGCACCATTGCAGGCGAACTTGGCTATGGCACGGGGGAGGGTTTCCGCGCCGCCGCCGGCTGGACGCACCGCAATCTCATCCGCCCAGAAGGGGCGGTTACTTTTGCAGGTGTCCTCGGCACACGCGAGCAATCGCTGGGCAGCAGCTTGCGCATGTCGAATTGGCATCGGCGAGATTGGGTGCTGAACGCACGTATGGCTGCCAGCAACATCCTCAGGTCGGCTTATGAGGCGCGGACCTTCCAGATTGGCGCCAATCTTGAACGACAGACCAATTTAATCTGGCAGAAGAAATGGATTTGGAACGCAGGTTTTGAACTGCTCGCCTCGCAAGAGCGCGATATTGTGTCGGGCAGTTTTGGGCGTGATACCTATTTCATTGGCGCGCTTCCTGCGCAGCTGGCTTATGACGGCACCGACAATTTGTTCGATCCGCACCACGGCTTCCGATTAAGCGGTCGTCTCTCGCCTGAAGTTTCGCTGCGCGGCAGCGCCTCAAGCTATTTGCGCGCGCAACTTGATGCCAGCGGCTATGTGCCCGCTGGCGATCGGCTGACGCTGGCGGGCCGCGTGCGGCTTGGGTCAATCACAGGCACGCCGACGGCCAGCATCGCCCCATCGCGCCGCTATTATGCGGGCGGCGGCGGGTCTATTCGCGGCTATGGCTACCAAGCCATTGGCCCGCTCGATTCTTATGGCGACCCGGCGGGCGGGCGGAGCCTTACCGAATTCTCGCTAGAAGCGCGGGTTCGCTTTGGGTCCTTTGGCATTGTGCCTTTTTTGGATGGCGGCAATATCTACACCAGCAATCTGCCAAAGTTCAGTGACTTCCGGTTCGGCACGGGGCTGGGCCTGCGCTATTATTCTAGCTTTGGCCCCATTCGCGTCGATGTTGGGACACCGCTCAACCGCCGACCGGGGGAATCGCTCATTGGGGTATATGTGTCTTTGGGGGAGGCGTTTTGAGACGGCATTTGGGCCTTGGCTTGGGTGTGATGGGCAGCCTCTTGCTGCTGATCGCGGCGCTGGTCTTCGCCGCCGACACCCAGACGGGGCATAAATTTGTTGCGCACCAAATTGCCAGCCTCCGCCCTCAAAATGGCCTGCGGATTAAGGTTGATCGCATTGAGGGGTCTGTCTTCAGCAAGGCTGAGGTGACGGGGCTAAAACTCAGCGATCCTCATGGCGTGTTTTTTGAAGCTCCCCATGTGCGCCTGCGGTGGTCGCCCCTTGCGTGGTTGATGAACCGGTTGGATGTGGATGAGCTTCATGCCGAACAGGCCGTGCTGCACCGCCTCCCCAAGCTGCGCCCCGGGCGGCCAGACGCACCGCTTTTGCCTGATTTTGATGTGCGGGTCGGGCGGCTGGCCATTGATCGGCTGGCCATTGGGCGTGGCGCAACAGGCCAAGCGCAAACCGGGCAATTCATTGGCCGTATGACGCTGCACAAGGGGCGTGCGTTGGTCGATTTAACCGCCAATGCCAGCCGCGGCGATCATGTGTCGCTTAAGCTGGATGCCGCTCCACAGGCCAATCGGCTGGACCTTGGGCTCAGGCTAGATACGCCGCAAAACGGCTTATTGGGCAATATGCTTGGCACGCGCGCACCCTTGACACTTCGGGTTGATGGCGCGGGGGATTGGCGCTTGTGGCAGGGCCATTTCACCGCGCAAATGGCGGGCAAAAATCTGGCCCAACTGAACCTTAAGGCGCAGTTGGGCACCTATGAATTGGCCGGGCGCATCGCTGCAGCCGCACTTCCTGCGGGGCGCGCACAGATGCTTGCCACCCCTTATGCGCTGGTTCGCGGAACCGCGAGCCTCGCCAATCGCCGACTTAAAGGCCAGATGAGCATCGCAGCACCTGCACTGCGCCTAACAGCGGCGGGCGGCATTAACCTGGCCAACAGCGCCTATGAAGATGTTCTGGTAACCGCCGATCTGCTGCGGCCAGAGTTGCTGAACGCGACCATGTCTGGCCAACCTGTGGCGCTTAAATTGCGGCTGGACGGGAGCTTCCGCAGCGCCAGTTTTGATTATCTTCTCACCGCACCTTTGCTGCGCTTTGGGATGACGGGTTTGGAAGCGGTGCGCGCCAGCGGACAGGGCCATTTATCTCGGGCGCCCGTGCGCGTGCCGCTGCGTTTGTCCGCCCAGCGGATAACCGGCGTAGGCGATGTCGCAGGCGGCATTCTTGCGCATATTTCGGTCGACGGCATCGTGTTGGCAACGCGCAACACGCTGATTGGGGATGGGCTCGCCCTCAAATCCGACAAGCTTAACGGAAAGATTGCTCTCTTTGTTGATCTGCGCACTGGCCGTTATGATGTTGGTTTGGCGGGCCAGCTATCGCGCTATCTGATCCCGGGTGTGGGCCTTGTTGATGTGCGCAGTGATTTGAATGTTGTGCCCGGCCCCAATGGCCGAGGCACGCGCATTTTGGGTCGTGGCGAGGCGCGGGCGCTTCGGTTTGATAATGGCTTTTTTGCGGGGCTTGCAGGGGGACTCCCCAAGCTTGAAACCGCGCTCGAACGCACGCCCGATGGTATTTTGCATTTCACCAATATGCGGCTTACCGCGCCGCGCCTGTCGCTTGTGCTCAACGGCATGCGGCGGCGCGATGGCAGTTTTCAATTGTCCGGGTCGGGGACGCACCAAATTTATGGGCCCCTGCAATTGGCGCTGGAAGGGCCAATTAACCGGCCCAATATCAATTTGGTCCTGGCGCGTCCCAATGCGGCTTTGGGGTTGGCCAATGTCCGCCTCAACCTCAATCCCAACGCCCAAGGCTATGATTGGCAGGTCGAAGGCACATCCCGGCTTGGCCGCTTTACCGGGCTGGGCGATGTTTTATTGCCGCCGGGTGGCCGCGCCAGCTTGCGCATTGCCCGCTTGGATACGGGGGGCGTTCGCGCGACTGGGCAGCTGATCCCAGCAGCAGGGGGTTTAACCGGAACATTATCGTTAGCGGGCACTGTGCAAGGAAGCCTCGCCTTTGACATGGTTGATGGCCGCCAGCGCCTGCGCCCTGTTTTGGACGCCAACAATGCGCGCTTTGCTGGCCCACCTTCTTTGGCGATTGGGCGGGGGCGCTTTTCTGGCACAATCGTGCTCGACCCGCGCGGCACGCAGGTGGCAGGCACGCTGTCAGCACGCGCGGTGCAATATGGCGGGTTAGAATTTGCGCGCGTTTCGGGGACTGTTCAGATGTCTGGCGAAACAGGCCAGTTGCGCGGCGACATTTCTGGCGCGCGCGGCCAAGATTATAGCCTGACCACTGTTATCGGCTTTGGACCAGATCGCTTTGTCATCAATGGCAATGGCGCGGTCGGCGGCCGGCCCATCCAACTCGATGCACCTGCCATCTTGCTCCGCGAGACGCGGGGGTGGCGGTTGGCGCCAACGGCCTTGCGCTTTGCCGGCGGCCGGGCAGAAGTTTCGGGCCTTTTGGGCGGGGCACGGCCCGAACTCACGGCGGTTGTCGATCAGCTGCCCTTGGATCTGTTGGATATTATTGCGCCGAGATTGGGTTTGGGGGGGCGCGCCAGCGGCACTTTATTTTATTCAGAAGATGCCAATGGCGACCCTGCTGGACGGGTCGATCTTAAAGTGCGTGGCCTGACACGGTCTGGCCTTGCGCTTGCCTCACGCCCTGTTGATCTCGCTGTCGCCGCAACAATTGGAAATGGAACCGCAGGCGCACGCATGATCGCCGCTCTTGGCGGGCAAACCGTTGGTCGGGCGCAACTTCGCCTATCAGGCTTGCGGGGGACAACGCCTTTAGGCACGCGCATCGCCAACGCCACGGTCTTTGGCCAAATGCGGTATAATGGGGACGCCAGCACCCTATGGCGATTGACGGGCATTGCGGGCTTTGACTTGTCAGGCCCAGTGGCTTTGGGCGCAGATATCAGCGGCCAATTATCTGATCCCGAAATTCGAGGCTCAGTCCGCACCAGCACGGCGCGGATTGAAAGCGCGGCAGCGGGTATGGTGCTAACCAATGTCGCCACCACTGGCCGCTTTGATGGTGCGCAGCTTGTGTTTGATAATTTTTCAGCGGTGGCTGGACGGGGTGGGCGCGTCACAGGCAGCGGGCGGATCAGCTTTTCAACGCTTAATCGCGGGATGGATATTGCGCTTGAGGCAGATAATGCGCTGCTGATTGCGCGGGATGATTTGTCGGCAACGGTCACGGGCCCCTTGCGGATCCATTCGGACGGTAATGGTGGTTTGATCAGCGGCACGGTGCGGCTTACCCGCAGTGCCTATGTGCTGGGCCAATCCAGCGCGGCAACCAGCCTGCCCCGACTCAATGTGCGCGAGATGAATGGCACCGATTTGTCGGATGCGCCGGCCTCGACCACGCAAGCATGGACGCTGGATATCAAGGCGGATGCACCCGGGCGGATGATGGTATCAGGCATGGGGTTGGATAGCGAATGGCGCGCCAATTTGGCAGTGCAGGGTTCCATTTTTGCGCCTGCCATTACCGGCACTGCCGAAATGGTTCGGGGGGGCTATGAATTTGCTGGCCGACGTTTTGATTTGCAGCGCGGTATTATTCGGTTCCGAGGTGAAAGTCCGCCCGACCCCATCCTCGATATTGTGGCGCAGGGGGATACCCAAGGGCTGACAGCCTCCATTCGTGTTGCAGGCACGGGCCAGCGGCCTGACATAAGTTTTGCAAGCGTCCCTGCATTGCCTCAGGAAGAGCTGTTGTCGCGCTTGCTGTTTGGGACGTCGATTACCAGTCTTTCAGCGCCAGAGGCGGTGCAACTGGCAGCTGCCGTTGCCTCTATGCGGGGCGGCGCGGGCCTCAATCCGATTAATGCGCTGCGCAAGGCCGTGGGGCTTGACCGGCTTCGGATTTTGCCAGGCAATGTGGCGACGGGTCAGCGCACCTCTGTAGCTGCGGGCAAATATTTGACGCGGCGCGCCTTTGTGGAAGTGATTACGGATGGCCAAGGCTATTCAGCGACGCGCGCAGAGTTTCAGGTGACGCGCTGGCTATCCATCCTATCCACGATTTCAACCTTGGGGGAACAAAGCGCCTCGGTGCGCGTGTCCAAAGATTATTAAGCGCACAAAAGGGGTTCGCCAAAAAGGGCACGTTAAACAGCTCCGATAGGCTGTTGAGGAGGATCGCTTTGACCTCCAACGCCATATTTAGACCTGTGTCCCAGCAGCAAGACGGACCGGTATCGCTCCGCCCTTTTCAATTGACATGCCACCAGCGGGCCCTATGAGCGTCAGCGGGCCACGCGGTCCCAACGCCGCGCGTGCTCTCTGTGAGGAGAGTCTACATGACTAATATTACCAAGCCGGTCCGCAAGCCTGCGCGTCCGTTTTTTTCTTCCGGTCCCTGCGCCAAGCCGCCGGGCTATTCCCTCGACAGACTGGCCACCGAATCGC
>JAGWVG010000142.1 GCA_018970965.1 Alphaproteobacteria bacterium
AGTCCGCCTTGATCGGCTCAACCAGCACGTTCATGATGATGCGATCGACAAAGCCAATCACCGCAATGGCAGTCAGCAATGTCAGCGCCAGCGCGGGGGACGCCCGCCGCCGCCATTTTATATCGGGCAAATCACTCTCCGGTTTTTTGCCCTTGTGACGCGCCGGGGCCGCCTCTGGCAAGCCCCGGCACTTCAATTAGATAAGATAGTCTGCCGTTGTTTTGGCCTTTACCTCATCCGCCGTCACGCCCGGAGCCATTTCCATCAGCCGGAACGGTGATTGATGGTCTGGCCGCTGGAACACAGCGAGATCCGTAATGATCATGTCGACCACATTTTTGCCGGTCAGCGGCAGCGTGCAGGCCGGGATGAATTTGGGGCTGCCATCCTTGGCATTATGTTCCATCACCACGATGATCTTTTTGACGCCCGCAACAAGGTCCATCGCGCCGCCCATGCCCTTGATCATCTTGCCGGGGATCATCCAATTGGCGATATCACCGCCTTCGGAAATCTCCATCGCTCCCAGAACAGTCAGGTCGATGTGCCCGCCGCGGATCATCGCGAACGACTGTGCGCTATCAAAATAGGCGCTTTGCGGCAGTTCACTGATCGTCTGTTTGCCCGCATTGATGAGGTCTGCGTCTTCCTCCCCTTCATAAGGGAAAGGCCCAATGCCAAGCATCCCATTCTCGCTTTGCAGCGTGACAGTAATGTCTTGCGGCACATGGTTGGCAACCAAAGTGGGGATGCCAATGCCGAGGTTTACATAAAACCCGTCTTGCAGTTCCTTGGCCGCACGCGCGGCCATTTCGTCACGCGTCCAGCTCATAAGGCGGCCTCCTTCTGGCGGGTGGTTCGGAACTCAATTTTCTTATCATAAGGCGCACCCAATATGATGCGCTGCACATAGACGCCGGGCAGATGGATGCTATCCGGATCAAGGCTGCCAATTGGCACAATTTCTTCCACTTCCACCACGCAGATTTTGCCGCAGGTGGCGGCGGGAAGATTGAAATTGCGGGCAGTTTTGCGGAACACCAGATTGCCGCTTTCATCGGCCTTCCACGCCTTCACAATTGCCAAGTCCGCAAAAATCCCGCGTTCCAATATGTAATCCTGCCCGTCGAAATTCTTCACCTCTTTGCCATCGGCCACCGCCGTGCCAACGCCCGTCTTGGTGTAAAAGCCGGGGATGCCAGCACCGCCGGCCCGCATCCGCTCAGCCAGCGTGCCTTGGGGGCAAAATTCTACCTCCAGCTCGCCTGCCAGATATTGCCGCTCAAATTCCTTATTCTCGCCCACATAAGAAGAGATCATCTTCTTAATCTGCCGCGTGCGCAGCAGCTTACCCAGCCCCTCGCCATCAATGCCGGCATTGTTGGACGCGACCGTCAGCCCCTGAACGCCGCTCTCCACAATGGCATCAATCAGCCGTTCCGGAATGCCGCACAGGCCAAAGCCGCCCGCCGCAATCAACATATCATCGCGCAACACGCCCGAAAGCGCGGCGGCAGCACTGGGATATAACTTGTTCATAATGGACGAGTCTCCTTACCCCACCACCATAGCAATGCTGCACTGCAGCGCAACTTGACCTGCATCAAGCAATTGGCGCGTTAAACAGCGATCCGATAAAGGCGGTGGCCGCCATGGCAAAAGCGCCCCAGAAGCTGACGCGGACAACGGCTTTCAGCACTGGCGCGCCGCCCAGTTTGGCGCCTGTGGCCCCCAAGGCGGCGAGGAAGAGCAGCGAGGCCCCCGCGATCGACCATTCCAAGCCCTTTTGCGGCGCAAGCCATGCCGTCAGCAGCGGGAGCGCCGCGCCAACCGAAAAGGCCAGTGCCGACGCCCAGGCCGCTTGCAGCGGGCGGGCCGCCATTTCCTCTGTCAGCCCCAATTCATCGCGCAGATGCGCCTTCAAGGCGTCTTTGGCCATCAACTGATCAGCCACTTGTTCCGCCAATGCGCGATCAAGCCCGCGGGATTGGTAAATGGCCGTCAGCTCCTCCCGCTCAAAAGCGGGGTTGGTGGCAAGCTCTGCCTTTTCCTTCGCAATATCGGCGCTTTCGGCATCGGCTTGACTGCTGACCGAGACATATTCCCCCGCCGCCATCGACATCGCGCCAGCGACAAGCCCTGCCGTGCCTGTCATCAGCAGGGCAGACGGGCTCGCCCCTGCCGCGGCAACGCCAATCACGAGGCTGGAGGTGGAGACAATGCCATCATTCGCGCCCAAAACTGCGGCGCGCAGCCAGCCAATCCGATCAAGCAGGTGATTTTCAGCGTGGATGCGTGCCATGAGCTTAATATTCCAGCTTTAGGCCGGGGCGCTTCCACCGCGTCTTCGCGAGACGGCCCGTGCCCGAGAGGCAAATCCATGCGTCCATCATATCTTCCCCGCCAAAGCAGATATTGGTGGTGAAAATATCATCCGTGGCGACGAATTCGACCAGCTCTCCCTCCGGCGAAATGACCGAAATGCCGCATTCCCCAATGGTGGCGACGCAGATATTGCCGCTGGCTTCCATCGCCAGACTGTCAAAGAATTTATAGCCCGCCGGGCGATAAAGGGGGATGCCGGGGCCACCGGGGCCGGCCGCATCATCCACCTTGCCGGGCGCGATGATGTTAAACGCCATCAAGCGGCAGGTATAGGTTTCCGCCGCATAAAGCCGCTTGCCATCGGGCGAGAGGCCGACGCCATTGGGGTTGTTGGACGGGAAGATGACTTCTTCCAAATGGCTGCCATCGGTTTTGCCATAAAAAATGCCGACAATATCGTGGCAGCGGGTTTCATAATCCATCTTGCCATGATCGGTGAACCAAAAGCCGCCATGGCTATCAAAAACGATGTCATTTGGCCCACGCAGCGTGCAGCCAAAATCGCCTGATTTATAGAGGATTTCCACCGCACCCGTTTCAATGTCAATCCGCTCAATCCGGCCGCCGGAATAATCACTGGCAATGCCATGCGGCGCCCGCATGCCGTTCGCCTCATTCCAGTTAAAGCCGCCATTATTGGTGCAATAGAGCTTACCATCGGGCCCAAGCGCCAAGCCATTGGGGCCGCCACCCGGCCGCGCCACAACTTGCTTACGCCCATCGGGGAAAACGCGCGTGATCTGCCCATTGGCAATTTCGGTCAGGATGATGCTGCCATCGGGCATGGCAACAGGGCCTTCAGGAAAAGCCAGGCCTTCCGCAACGATTTCCATGAGCAATCTCTCCCTTTATCTCTTCAATTGAAATCTGGCACCCAAGCGCGGCAAAGAAAAGCGCAAATCGTGCGATGGCTTGCGTCCGCCCCCGCTGGCGGGCATTGCGGTGCGATGACAATTCGTTCGCTGTTCGTGACGCCCTTTTATGAGGCGCAGTTAGAGGACCCAGCCTTGGTCGATGAGCTGGAACATAGCTGCTACGCGTTGGCCGAGGACGATATCGCGGGACAGAATTGGTCCAAAGAGCATGGCTATAAGGGCTATACATCCTACGCCTCGCTCAATGATCTGCCGATGCGCGACCCCGCCTTCGAAGATTTGAAGCGCGCCTTGGATAAGCATGTGCGCGCCTTTGCCAAAGCCTGCCATTTCGATTTGGGGCGCAAGCCCAAGCTGGATAGTCTTTGGGTGAACATCCTAAAGCCCGGCGGCACGCATTCCGGCCATATCCACCCGCACAGCATTATTTCAGGCACCTGCTATATCTCCGTCCCCAAGGGGTCTGGCGCTTTGAAGCTGGAAGACCCGCGGCTGGCGCGGATGATGGCAGCGCCGGCGCGGAGCGCTGATGCGCCAGAAGCCTTTCAACCCTTTATCTATGCCGAGCCCAAAGTCGGCACGATTTTCCTTTGGGAAAGTTGGCTGACGCATGAGGTGGTTCCCAGCAAAGCCAAGACGGACCGCATTTCGATTAGCTTCAATTACCGCTGAGGATGCTGTAACGAAGGTCTATGACACAGACCTATGACGCAGAGCTGAAGCTTTTCATCAATGGCAGTTGGCGCACGGGCGAAGGCCGCGATGCGCATGCCGTCCTCAACCCCGCAACAGGCGATGCAATTGCCGAGCTGCCGCTGGCCAGTGCAGCCGATCTGGATGAGGCATTAGACGCCTCGGCCAAGGGCTTTGCCGCATGGCGCGCGACCGATGTCGAGACGCGCGGGGCGATCCTTCACAAAGCCGCTGCGTTGATCCGAGAGCGCACCGAGGCAATTGCGCTCTTACTGACGACAGAACAAGGCAAGCCGCTTGCCGAAGCACGCGGCGAAGTCGCCTCTTCAGCGGCGCTGTTCGATTATTATGCCGAAGAGGCCAAGCGCGCTTATGGCCGCGTGTTGGTGCGGCCCACGGGCCAAAGATCGATGGTCATCAAGCAACCCGTTGGCCCCACCGCGACCTTCACGCCGTGGAACTTCCCCGTCTATCTGATGGCCAAAAAGCTGGCGGCGGCGCTTGCGGCTGGCTGTTCGGTCATTGCCAAGCCGCCTGAAGAAACGCCAGGCTGCACCTCCGCCTTGATGCGCTGCCTGAGTGATGCGGGCGTGCCCGCCAATGTCGCGCAGCTGGTCTATGGCGTGCCCGATTTGGTCAGCCGCCATTTAATTGCTTCGCCCGTCATCCGCAAAGTCAGCTTCACAGGCTCCATCCCGGTGGGCAAGCATTTGATGCGGCTTGCAGCAGATGGGGTGAAGCGAATTACGATGGAATTGGGCGGCCATGCCCCGGTGCTGATCTTTGACGATTGCGATCTGGAAAAGACGCTCGACATGGTCGTGCCACAGAAGTTTCGCAATGCAGGCCAAGTCTGCGTTTCGCCGACACGCTTTTACGTGCAGCGCGGCATTTATGATCGCTTTGTCGAAGGCTTTGCCGCGCGGACGCAGCACGTGGTTGTCGGCAATGGCTTGGATGCCGCAACGAA
>JAGWVG010000143.1 GCA_018970965.1 Alphaproteobacteria bacterium
TGGCGCAAAGCGGGGTCTGACTTATCGGGGTAGCCCGCAGCCTCAAGTGCGGCAACATAAGCCTTTTCATCAAAGCCCTGAACCGTTGCCGTGCCGACTTTGAGCGCCAACACATCACCCGATTGCTTGGCATAGCTGATGCCGCGCTTCGACAAGAAGTTGAGGGCCTTGCCGCAGTCGCTTGTTTGCTTGCTGGCGAAGACATTGAACTCACAGGCTGGCGAAACGAGCGTGACCGGCGACGCTTGCGTCGCCCGCGCCAAAGCCGGGTTGGCAGCATCCGCCATCATGTGAAACAGCGGGAATGTCAGCAGGATCGTCAAGCCATAGCCCAGCAGCAAGATGCGCTTGCGGCCATAATGATCCGAAAGCCAACCGGCCGCGACATATAGCGGTGCCGCCAGCAGCGCCCCCACTGCCATGTAGGACAGCGCGTCCGTCTCTGGCACACGTGCTGTGCCCGTGAGGAAGTAAAGCGTGCCAAATTGCGAAGTGTAGTAAATCACAGTCAAGCCGGCCGCCACACCGAAGAGTGCGACAAAGATACGGCGGATATTGCCCGGATATTGGAAGCTTTCGACAAAGGGATTGTGCGATGTCGTGCCCGCTTCCTTCATCGCTTTAAATACCGGGCTCTCAGACAACATCATGCGAATATATAGCGAGATCGCGAGCAGCAGCAGCGAGATGACGAATGGCACGCGCCAGCCCCAGCTTTCAAACGCTTCAACGGGCATTGATTTGCGGGTGAGCAGAACAACAACCACGGCAAGCAAAAAGCCGCCCGCGACAGAGGCCTGAATCCAGCTTGTATATTGGCCGCGCTTATCCTTTGGGGCATGTTCCGCCACATAAATGGCCGCCCCCCCATATTCGCCGCCGAGCGCAAGGCCCTGAAGGCAGCGCAACACCAACAGGCCAACCGCCGCCCAAATGCCAATGCTTTGAAAGGTTGGCAGAAAGCCAATGGCCGCGGTTGCCCCACCCATCAGCGATATGGTGATGAGGAAAGTATATTTCCGGCCGATTTTATCGCCAAGATAGCCAAAGACGATGGCCCCAAGCGGGCGGACACCAAAGCCCGCACCAAAAACGGCGAGCGATGCCAAGGTTGCTGCCGTGGGATTATCTGATGGGAAAAAGAGCTTGCCAATCAGCGCGCCCAAAATGCCGTAAACAAAGAAGTCATACCATTCAAAAACGGTGCCCAGCGATGACGCCGTGATCACCAAGCGATCGCGCTTGGCATCAATGGTGTTGTCCTGTCCGGCCATAAAGCTCCCCCGGGATATGGTGTTTCCCCTGTCTTAGGGGCGAAGCCATATCCCGGGCAAGTCTTGAACCGTGCTTACCAGATATGGGCGCGATCTTCGGGCTTCAGATAAAGTTTTTCACCCGGTTTCACGCCAAAGCTGCTGTACCACGCATCAATGTTGCGCACGACATAGGGGCGGAAGTGGCCCGGCGTGTGCGGATCCGTCGTCAATTGCTGCAACAAAATCGGCTCACGATATTTGTTGCGCCAGACTTGGCCAAAGCCAAGGAAGAAGCGCTGATCAGCGGTGTACCCACCCAGCTTCGGCGGCTTCTTGCCCTTCAGCGACATCTTATAGGCATCATAGGCAACCGTGATGCCGGCCAAATCAGCGATGTTTTCGCCCAGCGTCAGCTCGCCATTTACCTTTTTGCCCGGCAGCGGTTCATAGCTGCCATATTGATCGATCACGCGCTTGGCGAGAACATCAAAGCGGGCAACGTCTTCCTTCGTCCACCAATCCGTCAAATTGCCCTTCATGTCGAACTTGCGGCCTTGATCATCAAAATGGTGGCTGATTTCATGGCCAATTACTGCGCCAATTCCGCCGTAATTGACGGCATCATCGGCCTTGGGATCAAAGAAAGGCGGCTGGAGAATGGCCGCTGGGAAGACGATTTCATTCATCAACGGGTTGGCATAGGCATTCACCGTTTGCGGCGTCATCAGCCATTCGCTGCGATCCACTGGTTTGCCCATCTTGCCCAGTTGGCGCTGATATTCAAACTCAGTCGCGCGGATGACATTGCCCCACAGATCATTGCGATCAACGGTCAACGCTGAGTAATCCCGCCACTTATCGGGATAGCCGATTTTGGGCGTAAACGCGGCGAGCTTGGCGCGCGCCTTCACCTTGGTTTCGGGCGACATCCAAGCAAGGTTCGCCAAGCGCGCATCCATGGCCTTGATCAGGTTCTGAACCAGCTCATCGGCCTTGGCCTTGGCTTCCGGCGGGAAATAGCGGGCGACGTAAATCTGCCCCACTGCTTCACCCATTGTGCCGTTGACAAGGTCAACACCGCGCTTCCACCGATCCTTCAGCTTGGGCGTGCCCGACAGCGTCTGTGCCCAACCAAAGTTGAGATCCACAAAGGCCTTGCTTAGCATCGGCGAGGCAGCCTTCAGCGTGTGGAAGCGCAGATAGTCTTTCCAGACATCGATCGGCTCATTCGCAACCAGCGCCAATGCGGCCTTAATCGCGCTGGGCTGCGTTACGATGACTTGCGGCTGGCCGGCGAGACCGGCCGTCTGCATGTAGGTCGACCAATTGAGACCCGCATAATCCTTGTCCAAATTGGCCGTTGCAACGGGGTTGTACAGCTTGTCAATTTGGCGCGATTCCGCAGACGTCCAATGGCCCTTGGCGATCTTCTCTTCGAGCCCATAAATCGCCTCGGCGCGAGCTTCAGCATTGGTGAAGCCCGCCAGTTTCAGTGTATCGGCGATGTACGTCTTATACTTGGCGCGGGTCGCCTTAAACCGATCATTATCGACCAGATAATAATCGCGGTTGGGCATGCCGAGGCCGCCCTGCCCCACATAAACGCCGTATTTGCTGTTGTCTTTGAGATCTAGCTCAACGCCAATTTCAATGGGGCTGCCCAGGTTCAGCTTCACATTGTCGGCCAGCGCACGCGCCAGATCATCCCGCGTGGTGAGCGTGTCGATCTTGGCGAGCATCGGCTTCACCGGCTCCATGCCGCGCGCTTCAATTGCGGCTTCGTTCATGAAGCTGGCGTAAAAATCGCCAACTTTCTGCGCGATTGAGCCTGCTGGTGCATTTTGCTTTGCAGCATCTTCAATAATGGCAAGCGTGCGCTGATCCGAAAGATCTCGCAGCACAGCAAAGCCGCCCCAGCTTGACCGGTCTGCCGGAATTTCGGTTTTGGCTTCCCATTGGCCGTTGACGAACTTGTTAAAGTCGTCCCCCGGCTTGACCGAAAGATCCATTCCTTGGGTATCAATTCCCCAATCGCCAAAGGTCGGCTTAGAGGCTGGGGCAGCGGTTTCGGCAAGCGCCGGGTTCGTGCCCATCAGGCCGACCAAAGCCAAAGCAAGTGCCGCGCTGCCACCCAACAAAGAAGTGCGTTTCACAAAGTGTCTCCTAAGAATCGTAAATTGCCGAAAATGGTAATGAATGACTGCGCCTTCGCCTAGCGCCACATCCTCCTTGATCGAACCACATTGGTTGATCGTCGAAGCGTCTAGCCTTGCACCCAATGGATGAGGCCGTCTGCCCCATATTTGGTGTAGCCCTTGGTGCCGACGGGTTCCGCCGCCCCATTGCTGAGAAAAGCAATCATATCACTATCCTCTGCAGCAACCCGCGCCAGCACACGCCCGCCCATTTCCGTGCGTGCAATGATCGTCCCAAACCGGACGGAGGCATCCCGATTGTAGAAAATTGTGTAGCTTTCAATCGTGGCGGGGCCTTCATAATCCTCCTGCGTGTCGGGCACAGGCCCGCGCAGGGCATTGGCTTTGGCATTCACATCAAAGTCATGCGGAAATTGCGCCTGAGGCAAAGCTGCAGCAGACAACACAATGCCATGAAAATGCGTCGCATAGCCGCCATTGGCAAACAGCAGCGCCGTGCCACGTGCCGCGCGGAGATGATCCACCATCGAGGCAATGGCATGGCTCATATAATTGCCAATCGGCCCGCCGCCAAAGGTCAGGCCGCCAAAGGCGGTAATTGGCTTATCCACCGGCCAGCCCAAAATCCGCCGCGCCATTTTAGGGATGCAGGGGAAGCAGGAATACAGCTCGACATGATCAATCTGATCGACGGTCAAATG
Source organism: Alphaproteobacteria bacterium (assembly GCA_018970965.1). Taxonomy (GTDB): domain Bacteria; phylum Pseudomonadota; class Alphaproteobacteria; order Sphingomonadales; family Sphingomonadaceae; genus Aquisediminimonas. The sequence goes on from JAGWVG010000143.1 coordinate 4,114, forward strand.
ATTGCGCTTGAGCGTCTCTTCAATCGTAACAACCATTCCCGCAGGCTGCACATATTGATCGCGCTTCAGCATGTTATGCGTTTCATGCGCAGCCGCACCCATCCCGATATGAATGATGCGTTCTTCCGGCACACCCGCTGCACGCGCCATGGCAAGCGAGGTTACGAGGAAGCCTGCGCCTTGGTTGACACTGCTATTGGCGACCATGCGCTTTTGATAAGGAAAGGCAATGGGCCGATTATCGGCGTCTGCGCTCGTAATTTGCTCTGCCGTTAGCGCGGTGCGGATCCAAGCGGCTTCGTTGCTTGCCGCGACAGCGGACATGCCTGCCCAAATCTGCCCAGATTCAGCCTGTGCCTCAGCCAAGCTTTGGCCCCATGCCGCGCGGGTTGCGTTTTCATAGAGCGGGTAAAGATCGGTCGGCGCAACCAAACCATGCTGATGCATGACGGATTTTGCCCCGCCTGAAGCGACATCGCGCAGCGCATCTTTCTTCTCACCCGTTGCTTGCCGCGCGCGCTCTGCTGCGGTTCGCAAGGCCTCTGCCCCCACAATCGCCGCCACGCCAATTTCGCCTGCGCCAATGCGATTGGCGGCCTCATTGAGAAGCTGCACCGGACTTTCGCCCGTTGGATAAGGCGTTTGTTCTACAAATTTGGGTGTTAGGCCAAAATGCTCGGCCAGATGCGCTGCGCAATCCCCCAGCTTGGGAAAGCTGATTTGATTAACGACAGCGATGCTATCCAGCCTTTTGATCCACCCGCCACCAGCATCCGCCTCGGCC
>JAGWVG010000144.1 GCA_018970965.1 Alphaproteobacteria bacterium
AGATAGTCAACGGCGGACAAATCAAAGGCTTCAACCGCGAAGCCATCAAAGGCTGTCACGAAAATAATGGCTGGGGGAGGCCCGGCTGCACGCTGCCAATTGCGGGCAATTTGGCGTGCAACCGAAATGCCATCCAAGTCAGGCATTGAGATATCAAGCAGAATGAGGTCGGGTGTTCTGTCTTCGACCAGTTTTAGGGCTGCCGCGCCATCGCTGGCGGCCCCAACCACCAAAACATCGGGCAGATCGGCGCAGAGCAGCTCCATCCGCTCAACAGCAAGTGGCTCATCATCAACAATTAAAGCCCGAAGTGGGGCGCTTGGCATTAATGGGACTCCGCAGGCAAGATCAGCACAACGCGGAACACGCCGGTTGCTGGCCGTTCCGTGCGCATGACAGCTTGACCTTGGAAGCGCGCGTTGAGGCGATTGGCAACATTGGCGAGGCCAATGCCTTCGCCATCAGAACTCGGGCGCAGCGCTGCTTTTCCAGCATTTTCAACCAAAATATGGAGCCGGTCCGCCTCGCGCCGTGCGCGGATGGTAATTTTCACTTCACCTTTGGTCTGGGCAACGCCGTGTTTGATTGCATTTTCGACCAAGGGTTGGAGGATGAGGCCGGGCACACGGGCCCCCGCCAATGCCTGCGGCAAATCAATCTCCACCCGCAATCGGTTGGGAAAGCGGACGGCTTCAATCGCCAAATAGAGCTGTTGCAGGGCAATTTCATCTTCCAGTGGCACATCCATTGTCGGATCGCCGGATAGACTGCTGCGAAAGAAGGTGGCGAGGTTCATAATCATTTCCTCAGCCTCGCGGTTACGCCCTGTGATAACCAGCGAGCTAAGGGAATTGAGTGTGTTGAACAGGAAATGCGGGTTCACTTGATAGCGCAGCGCGCGCAATTCAGCTTGTTGCGCCGCTTGTGCAAAGGCTGCCGCACGCCGTTCACTCTCACGGACATGATTGGCAAACGTCAGCGCAACATAGAGTGCAGCCCAGGCGACTAAGAAAAAATACCGCGATGTGGAGAGCTCTACGACCTCTTTTAGAAATTCATGCTTCACCGGCTGGCGCGGCATGGCATCATCCAGCAGATTAATGGGGTCGTAAACGTTGAAGAAATAATAGTTGGTCGCTGCAATCGCCAGAGCGCAGGGTATGGCCGCGAGCGCAGTAATCCCAATGCGGGCGCCCAAGGGCTTGGCATCAAACAAGCGAATAAATTGCCAAAATAGGATGGTGATGAGGATCCCGATGCCTGACACGATTAACCGGCGGAAAAATAGAATTTCCTGCACCGGAAATTCCAGCACGGCGGCGCGCAAGCTGACGATGCCAATGTAGAAAATCCAAAAGCCAAAAATAGAGGCCAGCGTAACGCGCGGATCTAGCGGTTTTGGCGATGCCGAGGGGAGGCTGCTCATCGTGCGCACCTTAACTGTGTCAACGGGCATTTCCAGCACATTGGTCGATCCGCAACGGCGCCTTGTCGATCCGCAAGTCTAAAGCCCCATTTTTTTGAGCACTCTCGATTAACGCTCTGATAACTTTGCTTCTTCAAACATAGTTCCAGCGTGTTGCATGGGGACGGTCAATGGCATCTCGACACATGGCGGGACTCCGCGCCATTGGGGAAATAAAGGAATTTGCAGCACTGCCCGCAGCCGCGCAGTGCTATATTCGTCGTGCGCTTGATATCGCCTTTGATCGGCGCGCGGCGCTTCAGCATTGGGCGCAATCCTCTGTCGAGGCCCGTGCCATTGCCCGCCATGGTGCAGGCTATCGCCGTTTAAGATCTATCCGACAGGCAATGCCCAGTGATTTGGCCGGAGGCGCGCCTGAATTTATGGGCAATCTCATCTTGGTCAGTGCGTTTGATTTGGCGCATGGGAAACTGCCCAGCTTTTCCGCCTATCGCTTTCTCTATGAAAGGCTTTTGGGCGGGCCCATCCGGCCTTATCTGCCATCTGCCTTTTGCGGCGCAGCCAGCCTGCCGGCGATCAACCCCAGCCTTAGGGCCGCATTGCTTAAATCCATCTCTGAAAATGCAGCCACGGCGTCTGCCTGGTCAATGCGCGAGCCCATGTTTTTTCCTGATTGGGTCGCAGATGAAGATCTTCCCGGCTCTAAAGCCGGCTTAATCGCATAATTTGTGGAGTTTCCAGCCAATGGCTGCGGACACAAGGCACGAAAAGGCGACGAAGAGCAGCGTATCTTCAATTGTCACGCCCAGGCTGGTGAGGCCGCCCAATACCACGGATGCAAAGACCATGAAGAAGGCATTGACGATGTTGTTGGCCGCCACTGTTTTTGCTGTCTCTGATTTCTCCACGGTGGTGGTCAAAAACGCATAGAGCGGGACAACAAACATCCCGCCGAAAATGGCAATGCCTAAAAGATCGATCAACATATGATCAGCGCGGCCTGATGAAATAAATGCGCGCCAATCCATCAGTTTTCCGGGATCGGCTTGCCAGCCGTTCACAGTCCACCAAAAATCGAGAACGAACAGCCCCATCACGATGACCGAGATGGCTGAGTAGCGGGCAGAAACTTCTTCTTTTAACAACCGGTTGATGACAACTGATCCAATCGCGACGCCAATTGAGAAAATGGCCATGAATAAAGTCGCGACGGATTGATCGGCCCCCAGCGCATTTTTGACGAGCGGCGGAAACTGGGCTGCCAAGATGGTTCCAATGGCCCAGAAAAAGCTGATTGCGATGATGGCCATAAACAGGCGGGGGATGTGCATCGTCTCACGCACCAAGCGCCATGATGCCCGCAAAAAATGATAGTCGAGTGGCTGGCCGGCATTTTTAGGTTCAGGAGGGGCTGGGGGGACAAAATGCCCGGCAATGCGCCCCAAAAGGGCGACGGCCAACACGCCAATGGCGGCATATTGCGGGGGTAAAAGACCGCCAGCAATTGTTCCGAGCAAAATGGCAACATACGTACCAGCCTCAACCAACCCGGTGCCGCCCAGAACATGATGAAGCTCTAAATGCTGCGGCAAAATCGCATATTTGATGGGTCCGAAAAAGGTTGAATGGACGCCCATTGCAAAAAGCGCGAGCAACAAGAGCGGGATGGAATGAATGACCAGCCCAATCGCGCCGGCCACCATGATCAGAATTTCTGCCGTTTTAATGATGCGGATCAGCCCGGCTTTATCGCGCCCATCTGCCAATTGGCCAGAAATGGCCGACAGCAGAAAATAGGGGAGGATGAACAACCCACCTGCAAGCGCGCTGAAATTGGCCTCTTGTGTTGGGTCTTTCAAAATTGTGTAGGTGACGAGAACGATCATCGCCATCCGGAACAGATTATCGTTGAAAGCGCCCAGAAATTGCGTTGCGAACAAGGGCAAGAAATGCCGCTGGCCAAGAAGGCGGAAGGAAGTCTGCATGGAGTGCTGCGACGCGCTTTCGAACAAGAAAATGACGCGGGCGGCATAACCCAGCTTTTCGGTTCGACGCAAACGCTTTAAGGGGATGAATGTGTTGACGAGCCTTCCTAATATCCTGACGCTGTCACGGATCTTCGCGGTGCCCATTTTGGTGGGCTTATTATGGTATCCCGGCTGGCAGCTGGGCTATTTGCTGGCCTTTGCGCTTTATTGTCTGATGGGCATCACAGATTATTTTGATGGCTATCTGGCGCGGGCGCAGGGGGCTGTGTCTAAATTGGGCGTTTTTTTGGACCCCATTGCCGACAAAATCATGGTCGCGGCAGTCATCATCATGCTGGTTGCAACCCGTGATATTGCGGGCTGGCACGTTATTGCCGCCATCGTCATTTTGTTGCGCGAAATTGCTGTATCTGGCCTGCGTGAATTTTTGGCAGATTTGCGCGTTTCCATGCCTGTCACCAAGCTTGCGAAATGGAAAACGACTTTCCAACTCATCGCGCTTGGAGCGCTGATCCTTGCCGGCGGTTTTCCTGAGGCAGCGTGGATCAAGCTCGTCGGCCTAGGCTCGCTGTGGGCGGCGGCTGCTCTGACGCTGATTACGGGCTGGGATTATCTGCGCGTCGGCATTCGTCATATGGATTGAGCCGCCACAGGTGGCTTTGCCCAAATCAGTCTAAACGCGCATAATCTTTGCGCAAAACATCAGCGAGCATCTGAAACTCTTTGCCGCGTGGGCTGGCTTTGCGCCAAACAAGCGCAATGGTGCGCGAAGCATGGTCAGCTTCTAGCGGGCGCGCAGTCACGCCCGTATGTTCCAAAATGCCTGCATCGACTGCCATTTGCGGCAACATCGTCACACCCAGCCCATTATCGACCATTTGGACAAGTGTGTGGAGCGATGTGCCCAACATTTTTGCCTCGGCGCGTAACTCTGGCCGGTTACATGCAGAAAGAATATGGTCTTTCAGGCAGTGCCCATCTTCCAGCAAAAGCAAACGGCTATGATCAATGGCATCGGGCGGAATGCTTGCAGGTGGGGTTTCGTCTTTGGGATAGGCGACCAACAGCTTGTCTTCGAACAAAATTTCAGTCTCTACATCGCCACAGGCAAAAGGCAGGGCAAGCAAAACGCAATCGAGCCGCCCTCGATGAAGTGAGTCACAGGCTGCAGCACTTGTCTCTTCGCGCAAAAAAAGCCTTAAATCCGGCCAATCGCGGCGCATCGGCGGCAGTAAGCGGGGGAGTAAGAAGGGGGCAATTGTTGGGATGACACCCATGCGCAATTCCCCCGACAATGGTTTGCCGCCCGCTTTCACCATGTCGCCTAATTCTTCGGCTTCGCGCAGCACGCGGCGGGCCTTTTCGACAATACGTTCTCCCAAGGCCGTAAAGCGCACCACGCGACGATTGCGTTCCACCAGAGTAACGCCAATCAGCGTTTCCAACTC
>JAGWVG010000145.1 GCA_018970965.1 Alphaproteobacteria bacterium
ATGAAATTGGTGCGCTGTCTGGCGCCTTGGCCGATATGACTGAAAATTTGCGGGATCGTATTGATGCAACAGAGGCATTTGCCGCAGATGTGGCACATGAGCTTCGCAACCCGCTTGCGTCACTTTCCTCTGCACTCGAAACCATGGGGACAGTGAAGCAGGCAGACCTCAAGGCCCAACTTATGGCCATTGCTATGGAAGATGTGCGGCGGCTTGATCGATTGATTACCGACATTGCTGAGGCCAGCCAACTTGAGCCGCAACTGACCCGGGCGCGATTTGACCGCATTGATCTGGGCCAGTTGCTAGAAACATTAATCAAAGACCGGGAAATGCGCGGCATCAACGGCACGGTAAAAATTGCCTTTGCCCGGCCCAAAAAGGGCTCTGCCATGCTCTTAGGAGAAGCCCATCGATTAAGCCGCGCCTTTGAGAACCTGATCGATAATGCCGTTTCCTTTTCTCCACCATCGGGTGTGGTTCAGATCTCTGCGACACGATCAGGGCGGTATTTGCGCGCGAGCATTGAAGATCAGGGCCCAGGAGTAGCGCCAAGCCAACGCGAGGCGATTTTTGAGCGTTTTCATAGCGACAGACCTGATATTGCGGCCTTCGGCAAACATAGTGGCCTTGGCCTGCCCATCGCGCGGACAATCATTGAGGCGCATGGCGGCCAACTTCAAGTTGAAGACCGACCCGCTGGTCAGTCTGGCGCGCTCTTTACAGTCATCTTACCCGCAGCGCCGGATCAGCGCGCGTGACTGCCCAATTCATCCATGGCACATGTGTTGTGCATTTTGGCCAAGCGGTGCTGCTTGTCGGCGCATCTGGCTCTGGAAAATCTGATTTGGCGCTTCGCCTTATTGACCGCGGCGCTAAGCTGGTTGGCGATGATTATCTGGAAGCCAACGTTCGCGCCGATGCACTCTGGGTTCGGCCTGCGCCAAGGCTCGCGGGACTTATTGAGGTTCGAAATGTCGGAATCTGCGCCGTCGATCATCTCGATGAAGCGCGGGTGGACTTATTGGTCCGCTTGGACACGCCGCCCGAGCGCTTGCCTCAGGAACAAGCGGAAAGCATATTCGGTGTCAGCTTGCCTCGGCTCTGCCTTAATGCCTATGAGGCTTCTGCACCGATCAAAGTTGAATTCGCGTTGAATCAGAAGAGGATGCGGGCGTGACACAATCAGCACCTGACCGCGTCTTGCTTGTTACTGGCATGTCTGGTGCCGGCAAATCGACTGTTCTCAACACGCTTGAGGATATGGGCTGGGAAGTTGTTGATAATCTTCCCTTCCAGTTGCTTGATCGCTTGCTGGCAACCCGTGCGCCGGAGGGTGCCAGTGATGCGCGCCCTTTGGCTTTGGGCATCGACAGCCGCACGCGCGGCTTTGATGCCGCACAGATCGTGTCGCGCATTCAATCGCGCTCAAAAGAAGGCGCATCGCGCATCTCGATATTATTTCTTGATTGCTCGGGTGCGGAGCTTGAGCGGCGCTATTCGGAAACACGCCGCCGCCACCCGCTTGCGGTGGACCGCCCCGCTGTCGATGGCATTGCCCGCGAGCGTGAACTAATTGCCCCCTTACGACTGGGCGCCGATTATCTCATCGATACGACAGCCAATAGCAGCCATAGCCTTAAACAAGATATCCGTACGCGATTTAACGATTGGGGCACGGCCGCCATGAACGTGGCCGTTATGTCTTTTGGTTTTGCCCGAGGCCTCCCGCGCAATGCTGATCTCGTCTTTGATATGCGCTTTTTGCACAATCCATATTGGGTGGCAGATTTACGCCCAATGACGGGACAAGACGCCGCGGTTGCAGACTATATCAGCTCAGATACCGCTTATGCTGACGCCGTGAGCCAGATTGAAAACCTGCTTTTAACCTTGCTGCCGCGATATGGCGCAGAAGGAAAAGCCTATGTAACCATTGCATTTGGGTGTACGGGCGGCCGCCATCGTTCAGTTCATGTGGCAGAGCGCGTAAGTCACCTCTTGGCGGAGCGCGGCTTTGCGCCTACGCTGTCCCATCGTGATCTTGGCCTTTCGGGGAACGGATCAGTGGACGAAGAAGACACTGAAACGGGCAAACGGCCAGGGAAGTAGAGACGGGGTATTTGATGATTGGTCTGGTGCTGGTGACGCATGGACGGCTTGCTGTCGAATTCGTGACCGCGATGGAACATGTGGTTGGCCCTCAATCTGCCATTGAGGCAATCTGCATTGGTCCCGAAGATGATATGGAAGCGCGCCGCGCGGACATTTCTGCAGCCATTGCCAAAGTGGACAGTGGCAGCGGTGTCATCGTCTTGACCGATCTATTTGGAGGAACGCCTTCTAACCTTGCTATTTCCTTGATGGAAGTTGGCCGGGTAGAAGTGATTGCGGGCATTAATTTGCCTATGCTCATCCGCCTGGAAAGCGCTCGCCGACGCATGAAAGTTGTTGAAGCGGTTGCTGCGGCGCGCGAAGCGGGACGTAAATATATTTCTGTGGCGTCTGAAGTTCTTGGTGAACAAGCCGCATGACCATCAGCCGGACCGTCAAAATCTGTAATCGCCGTGGCCTGCACGCCCGGGCCAGCGCCAAGTTCGTAACTATGGCTAGCGGCCTCTCCGCGCAGATTGAAGTGGAAAAAGATGGCGCACGCGTGGTTGGGACCTCCATCATGGGTTTGATGATGCTGGGTGCCGCATTGGGTGATGACATCACCATTCACGGATCGGGCGCAGATGCAGACCAAGCTGTCGCGGCCCTCGCCGAGCTGGTTGAAGCGCGCTTTCACGAGGCAGAATAACCGCTTTATGCTGCGCGAAATTACCGGCTTTTCAAATCCGCTCGTCAAGCGCGTAAAGGCTTTGCGTGATAAAAAGGCGCGACGGCTTGAGGGGTTGTTTCTCGCCGAAGGTCTGCGCATCTTAACAGAAGCCCTGGACGCAGGGCGTACGCCGCAAATGCTTTGGTTTTCGCCTGAAAGCGCGCACCACAAGCTGGTACAAGCGCTTATCCAGGCGACAGAAGCCGCAGGCGGCGAGGTGTTTGTAACGTCGCCAGACATTCTCTCAAAATTATCGGGCAAAGATAACCCCGGAGCTGTGCTCGGGGTCTATGAAGAACAATGGACACCCCTCGATGCGCTGGACCGTTCGGCGGCGCAAATATGGATTGTGGCTGAACGTCTGCGTGACCCGGGAAATCTTGGCACAATTTTGCGCACTGGCGATGCCGTGGGTGCCGGCGGCCTCATTCTCATCGACGATTGCACCGACCCTTTTTCAGTCGAGGCTGTGCGGGCGAGTATGGGTGCGCTCTTCACTCAGTCCATCAGCAAAGCGAGTTGGCCGGACTTTCTCACTTGGCTGCGACAAGGCCCGGGCCAATTGGTCGGCACCAGCCTGAATACCGAACATGATTATCAGGCACCGCGCTATACGCCGCCCGTATTTCTCTTGGTTGGAAATGAATCTCAAGGTTTACCAGAGAGTTATGAGCGAGACTGCGATCTGCTTGTAAAGATGCCGATGATGGGCAAAGCGGATAGCCTCAATGCCGCAGTGGCCACCTCAGTCATGGCATATGAAGTCTTAAACCAGCTCCGCGCGCGGTAATTAATCAGACGCAGTGTCTGGCTCTCCCGAAGGCGGCATTAGCTTGGTCAAAGGCCGTGCGGCTTGTTCGACCACCGGCAATCCTTCAATCGCCTTTGCTCCAGTATCTATCCCCAGTTTTTCAAAGCGTTGGGCGGACGTCATCACCTGGCTTTCAAGACTGCCGACCATAGAATTATAAGCCGACACCGCAGTATCCAGATTGCGGCCCATGCGGGCGACATGGCCACCCATTGTCGACAAGCGACTGTAAAGCTCGCGGCCCAGTTCAGCGATTTCGCGGGCTTGTCCGGCCATTTTCTCTTGCTTCCACACCGCAGCGACAGTGCGGGCAATTGCAATCAAATTTGTAGGTGTGGCCAATAACACCTTGCGATCAAAGGCATAATCCCAAAGCTGATGATCTTGTTCTAGCGCGGCAGTCAGGAAATGTTCTCCAGGCACGAACATGATGACATAATCTGGCGCGTCATCAAACTGGCTCCAATAGGCCTTATTGCCGAGCGTGTTTACATGCGCCTTCATCGCCGCGGCATGTGCCGTCAGATGGAGTTCTCGGTCTGCCTCATCCACTGCGCCAAAGGCATCTTGATAGGCATTCAGCGACACTTTGGCGTCAATCACCAAAGATTTGCCGCCGGGAACTTTTACGATCACGTCGGGCCGAATGCGCCCGCCCTCACCATCTGATACGCTCACTTCGGTCATGAAATCCGCATGTTCGGCGAGGCCACAACTCTCGAGAACGTTGCGCAATTGCTGTTCACCCCAACGGCCGCGGGCCTTTGGCGCATTGCGCAGCGCGTTGACCAGCTTTGCAGCCTCGCTCGACACGCGCTCAGTGCCTTCGCGCATGGCCGCAATCTGGCCGTGCAACAATCCAAAGGCGTCGCGTCGCTCGGCCTCAACCTTGGTCACTTGCTCTTCATAGCGCTGCAGCCGCTCATGCACTGGCTGCAGCAGCGCTTTAATCCCCTGCCCCGCCAGCTCTTCAGATTGTTTGAAGCGCGCCTCAGCCCGCTCCAAAAACTGCCGCTGTGCGGCATCAAGCAGCTTGCCGCCCACCTCACTAAATTGCGCGCTTAACGCGTCCTTGGCTTCTTGAAGGGCTTTGATTTGCATAGCATGCGCTTCATCGCGCACCTTTTGCTCAGCCATCAGTGCTGCCAAATCAATGCGTGCCTGATCCCGCTCACTCACGGCGGCTTCTAAA
>JAGWVG010000146.1 GCA_018970965.1 Alphaproteobacteria bacterium
GCAAAAAAGGCTGTAATGCGTTCCAGTTCGGCCGCAGGCGGATCAATGCCCAGCGTTTTTACATGGGCAAATTCTTCTTCTACTTGCCGCGCATATTCCTCGGCTCCCAGCTCATGGATGAGGATTTTGATGCGCGCCTTGTAGATATTATCGCGCCGGCCATAGCGATTATAAACGCGCAAGCACGCCTCAGAATAGCTGAGATAATCTTCAATTGGCACAAAGTCTTTGATCAGCGGGGCGACCATCGGCGTGCGGCCCATGCCGCCACCAACATAAAAGGCAGCACCCAGCTTGCCGTCGCGCTTGACCAGCTGAATGCCAATATCGTGCAGCTTCATCGCCGCGCGATCTTCGTCCGAGGCAATCACAGCGATCTTAAACTTGCGTGGCAAATAGCTGAATTCCGGGTGGAAGGTGGACCATTGGCGAAGCAGCTCAGCCCAAGGGCGCGGGTCTGCCACTTCGTCTGCTGCAGCGCCTGCATATTGGTCGGACGAGATATTGCGGATGCAATTGCCTGATGTCTGAATGGCGTGCATTTCGACCGTGGCAAGATCCGCCAAAATCGCCGGCGCATCTTCCAGTTTGATCCAATTATATTGGATGTTCTGGCGCGTGGTAAAATGGCCATAATCGCGGTCATATTTGCGCGCGATATGCCCCAGCATCCGCATCTGGCGGCTGTCGAGCGTGCCATAGGGAATGGCAACGCGCAGCATATAAGCGTGGAGCTGGAGATAAAGGCCGTTCATCAGCCGCAGCGGCTTGAACTGATCTTCGGTCATGTCCCCCGCCAAACGGCGGCGCACCTGATCGCTAAATTCAGCGACGCGCGCATCGACGATCGCCTGATCATATTGGTCATATTTATACATTAGATCACCCAGCTTCCGGCATCAGGATCAGCCGGCTTCAATGTCAGGTCAGGGCGGACCGTGGGGCCCAGCGCGCGGATTCGGTCTTTGATATGGGCGGGGCGGGGGCCTTCAGGCGTCGCCACAGCATCAATCAAATAGGGGGCGTTGACGCGACGTGCGCCTTCCTCTGCTGTCAGCACGGATTCGCCATGGTCGCCGACATCAACGGCATCTTCGACATGGAGCGACCAACTGTCCCCCGTCCACCAGGTCACTGCCCCGGTGGCGAGATCATTTCCCGTCAACAATTTCATGCTGTTATTTCTTCCACTTGTTTGGCGAGGCTGTGCAGCCGATCCACTGCGTCAGAGCGGACAACCACATCGCCCACAATAATCACGGCGGGGCTTTTCACGCCTTCACGGGCAATCAAATCGCCCAAATCAGTCAATAAGGTGCGGATCGCGCGTGCGCCTTTGCGGGTGCCCCGCTCCAGCACCGCCACGGGCATATCGGGCGAGACGCCATCCGCAATCAGCTTTTCAGTGATGTCGGCAGCCGTCGCGACGCCCATATAAATCACCAAAGTCCGCCCCTTGCCCGCAAGGCCTGCCCAGTTTTGGTCGCTCAAGCCTTTGCATTGGCCCGCCACAAAGCTGACCGCGCTAGAGGCCTCGCGGTGGGTCAGAGGCAGCATGGCTTCTGCTGCACAACCAACGGCGGCAGAAATGCCGGGGATGACCTCAACCCGCACGCCTGCTGCGCGACATTCTTCTGCCTCTTCGCCGCCGCGTCCGAAGATGAAGGGATCACCACATTTCAGGCGGATGACCAACCGCCCGGCAAGCGCCTCTTCTACCAAGATTTCGTTGATCCGATCTTGCGGCACGCTGTGCTTGCTGCGCTGCTTGGCGACCGAAATATACTGCGCCTTGGGGTTTCCGAGTGCTAAAATTTCCGGATCAACCAAGCCGTCATGCACAATGACATCCGCAGCCGCCAAAGCGCGCGCGGCCTTTACGGTCAGCAATTCCGGATCGCCGGGCCCTGCGCCGACTAAGATAACTGTGCCTTTTTCCATCCATTTGCCCTGCCGATGGACGCGCAGAGTCGCAAAATAGAGATTATTGGGCGCGGTTTAGCGAAACTTCAGTCCAGGGGTCGCAATCCGGTTGCAATGCTGGCTTGCGGGGCCTCTCCCGCCACCGAGACAACGGGGTAAGCGCAATAATCTGCGGCATAATAAGCGCTGGGCCGGTGATTGCCGGACAGGCCCAAACCGCCAAAGGGCGCGGCCGAGGGGGCGCCATTTGTGGGGCGGTTCCAGTTGATGACGCCTGCCCGAAGCTGGGTCCAAGCCTGTTGGAATTGCGCCTCGCTTCCGCCAATGACGGAAGCGGCAAGGCCATAAGCCGTTGCATTGGCTTCGCGGATTGCGGCCTCAAAATCTTGAACACGGATGATTTGCAGCACTGGGCCGAACAGCTCTTCATCAGGTCGGTCGGTTGCATCGGTCATGTCGATCAATGCTGGCGAGAGAAAAGGCAGGCCTTTTTGCAACGGCTCGAGCGGGCGGATGATCTTGCCGCCTTTAGCTGCCAACATGGCAAAGCGCGTGCGCAGCCCTTCGGCGGTCGCGGTGTCAATGACAGGCCCCATAAAGGGGGCAGGGTCGGCAAAGGGGCCATCAATGATGATCCTATCGATCAGCGCGCAGATTGCGTCGAGGAGCGGCCCATGCTGCCCGTCTTGCAAAATCAAGCGGCTGGCCGCGGTGCAGCGTTGCCCAGCGCTCAAATAGGCGGATTGCACCACCAAGGTTGCAGCGGCTTCGATATCTGCAGCATCCCAGACAATGATGGGGTTATTCCCGCCCATTTCGAGCGCGAGCATTTTGCCCGGCTGATCGGCAAATTGACGGTTGAGGGCGATGCCTGTGCGCGCGGAGCCGGTGAACAAAATGCCTTCAACATTTGGGTGGGCGACCAGCGCGCGGCCTTCTTCCGCCCCGCCAATCACCAGCCGAACCACGCCTTGTGGAATAGCTGCATCGTGCAACCATTTGACGAGCATCGCACCAACAGCAGGCGTTTTTTCAGACGGCTTAAAGACAATCGCATTGCCCGCGATTAACGCGGGAATGATATGCCCATTGGGCAGATGCGCTGGAAAATTATAGGGCCCCAGCACGGCCATCACGCCATGCGGCTTATGCCGCACCCAAGTCCGCTGGCCCGGAGCTGCGGCAATGTCTCGATCTGACGTCCTGTCCGCATAGGCTTGGATTGAGATGGCGACCTTGTTGATGACGGCGTCGACTTCGGTGCGGGTTTCCCAAAGTGGCTTGCCTGTTTCTCGTGCAATTAGCGTCGCCATGTCCTCATGTCGCGCGCGGACAATTTCTGCAAAGCGCTCAACCAAGGCAATGCGCTCGGCAAGCGGGCGCGCGGCCCAATCTGGCCAAGCGGCATGGGCCGCTGCCACTTCGGTCGCCACATTGCTGGTCGCTCCGCGCCAAAGTTCGGCACCGGTGGCGGGTTCAAGCGAAATAAGCTCTGACGTCATTGGCACATTGTCCCTTTAACCCTTCAGGGCCTCACCCATCGCCCTTATCGCGTCAACTTTTGCATAAAGCGCCGACCAATCATCCTCAGCGGCAATGGGCGCCCAAATGGCTTCTACTTCGTCAATATGCATCGAACACGGCGCGCTGCCGGCCCAATAAGGGTGGCTGAAATCCTGCCGCGGAGCAAAGTCCGCCAAAGCGGCCTGAAGCGCGGCAAAATCGGGGTGGTTATAAAGGCCCTGCCGGTCAGGTCGCCGCAGTTTGCCGCCCGCCCAATCAAAATAGAAGCGATCTATCTCGACCCCGCTGTTGAACAAGGCGCCTTCCAGGGCCGTGACAACGCGGATATTTTCGGTTTCGCTGCGGGGCATAACGCCCAGTCGCCATAGCATGGCTGAAACCAGCGCAGCGCGATAGGCAGGTGCAAAGCCATCAATGGCCTCGACCAGCGCCTCTCGTTCAGCGATTTCCAATAGGCTATTTGCCAATTGCACCACATCCCAATGGATCGCCTCCGCTTGGCGACCAAAGGCATAAAGGCCCTGTTCGTCAAAATAAGCCGCGGTAAAATTGGGATCAAACTGCGGCGTCCATCGCCACGGGCCATAGTCAAAGCTTTCGCCCGTGATGTTGATATTATCGCTGTTGAGCACACCATGCACAAAGCCGGCGGCCATAAAGCTGGCGGCCATATGTGCCGTTTGGCGCACAACATGGGTGAGCAACCGGATTGGCGCATCCGGGCCATCTTCCTCTCCATAATAATGCTGGAGCGCATAGGCCGTCAGGCGTCTGAGATGCTCTGTCTCCCCCAAAGCGGCGAGCCGTTGAAAGCTGCCAATGCGAATATGGCCATGGTTGAGCCGCACCAGTACTGCAGACCGCGTTGGACTTGGCTCATCGCCGCGATGCAGCGCCTCTCCGGTTTCAATGACCGAGAAGGTGCGGCTGGTTTCCACGCCCAAAGCCTCGAGCATCTCGGCGGCCAAAATTTCGCGCACCGCGCCTTTCAGCGTCAGTCGCCCATCGCCAAAGCGGCTATAAGGGGTTTGGCCCGAGCCTTTGGTGCCCAAGTCCATCAGCCGCCCGCGCGCATCGCGCAGCTGGGCGAAGAGGAAGCCGCGGCCATCGCCAATATCTGGGTTATACACCCGGAATTGGTGGCCGTGATAGCGCAAGGCCAGAGGTTGGGGCAGGCTTCCGCCGAGTGGTGTGAAGCGACCAAAATGGGCGATCCAATCCGCGTCCTTCAGATCAGCAAGCCCCACATCTTTTGCGGCACGATCATTGCGGAAGCGCAAAATAGCTTGCGGAAAATCTGCCGGAGCAACCGGATCTGCCAAAAAATCGGCAACCGCATCAATGGCGTGTTCGGGCGTGAA
>JAGWVG010000147.1 GCA_018970965.1 Alphaproteobacteria bacterium
TCATGACCGTTTGGCCCATGGACACCTGCCCATCGCCCGCGATGACCACTTTGCCCGATTTGCGCACAGAGACAATGGTTGTGCCGTGCCATTTAATAGGATCGCTCATAAACCAGCATATGGGGGGCGTGTCGGGCCAATTTCAAGGCTTTGCTCTGCGTCGGATCAAAGGCGCGCTGTTTGTCGAAGGATTTGGGGTGTTTGTCGGCTTTGCGGCTGCTAGCGCGGCGGCTGTGCTTAGGTCAGACTGTGCCACATAAACCTAAGTTGCCGTTCACATTCTTCTTCACACGCGCAATTTGCGCGCTAGGCTCAGCGTATAGGCCGGGTCCTTTGATCCTGCCGCAAAATTCGGGGAAAAGAGTCTTAAATGTCTAAAAAACAAACAAATGCTGCCGTCGCGACAGCGGGCAGTGGCGGGGAGGAATGGTTCGGCCATCCGCGTCAATTGGCTCGGTTGTTCACAACCGAAATGTGGGAACGTTTCGGCTTTTACGGCATGCGCGCCTTGCTCACGCTGTATCTGGCCGAGCATTTTCTGTTCGATGATACAACCACCACGGGCCTCTATGGCGGATTTACAGCGCTTGTTTATCTAACGCCGCTGATCGGCGGCCTGTTGGCCGACCGCTATTTGGGCTCCAAACGATCCGTCAAATTCGGCGCGATCATGATGGCGCTTGGCTATTTTACGCTCTGCTTTGGCGGTGATGCGGCCAAGCCTTACGCAATGATTGATGGCCAGCGTTATGAAGTCGTCAATAAAGGTGAAGGCGATGCGCGCCAGCAATTTGCTGTCATCTCGGGCCAAGAGCTGAAGATTAAAGGCAATGAAGACCGGACGGTTTCTTTGCTGGGCAGTGATGGTGCAGAGGTTCGCCGCGTGGCCGCAGGGGAATTTAAAGCGGGCGGTGAGCGCTCGAGCTTTTTCACCATGCTGATGCTGGTCGGCTTGACGTTGATCACGATTGGCAACGGCTTCTTCAAACCCAATATTTCGACCATTGTCGGCTCGCTCTATGCGCAAGGTGACCGCCGCCGCGATGCAGGTTTCACCATATTCTACATGGGCATTAATTTGGGGTCGCTCTTTTCACAGCTGCTCTGCCCGTGGCTTGCAATGACAGTGGGCTGGTGGGCTGGCTTTGGCTTGGCGGCACTGGGTATGTTGTTCTCGTGGAGCTTGATCCAGTTCGATGGCGGCCGTTTGAGCGGCTATGGCGAGCGTCCAGAAACAGCGGATTCATCGCGCGATATGCTGATCTATGCAGGCGCGCTGCTGACCATTCCGGTCATTTTGTTCTTGTTCTCCAACTTGATGAGCTATGTCGCCCCGGCGGCTGGCAGCGGCATTACGGGCTATATCATGGGCTTGCCGTTGATGGGCAAAATGCTGTTTGGCACCTTCCTTGTTGGCGTGCCGAGCATTCTCATCTGGTCTTATTTCAATGGATCGCGCGTTGAGTTTCAAATGATGCTCGCCGCGATGGCGCTCATCGTCTTCAACACGGTGTTCTGGACGCTGTTTGAACAAGCTGGCTCATCGCTGACTCTATTTGCCGATCGGAATACCGATCTTTCGGTGTTCGGCCTGTTCAACATTTCTGCCGGGCAGACGCAGTTTTTCAACGCCTTCTTCATTGTCGCGTTGGCGCCGGTCTTTTCGATCATGTGGAATGGCCTTGCCAAGCGGGGGATTGAGCCGTCTATCCCGGTGAAGTTTGCCGTTGCGCTGATGGGCGTGGGCGCGGGCTTCCTCTTCTTGGTTTGGGGCGCCGCTTTTGCTGGGCCTGATTTCAAAGTTGGTTTGTGGTGGCTTGCGGGCCTTTATTTGATCCACTCGATGGCCGAGCTGTGCATTTCGCCCGTGGGCCTCAGCATGATCACGAAGCTGTCGATTGCCCGTATTGTGGGCATGATGATGGGGGTTTGGTTCTTGTCCATCTCGGTCGCGCAATATGTGGCGGGCATCGTCGCGCAAGTCGCCAGCGTTGAAACCGTGGGCGGGCAGGTGACCAACCTGCAAGTCAGCCTCAACACCTATGTCGATGTGTTTACCACCATTGGTTGGACATCTGTCATCATCGGCGGGGTGCTGTTCCTCCTCGCCAAACCCATTAAAAAACTCATGCACGGAGTAAACTGATGCGCATAACCGCACTGCTCACCGGTTCGGCGATGGTGCTGGCGTCGCTCACGACGCCCGCCTTTGCTGGCAAGAAGGAGAAGGACGAGGCCGCTGCCGCCAAGCCCGCTCCTTTCAATAAAGACCCTTATCCATCGACCTACCACGCCTATCCCGGCGTGCCGACCGCGGTAACCAACGTGACCGTTTATGATGGCGAGGGCGCGAAATTCGTCAACGCCACCGTTTATTTCCGCGATGGCAAGGTCGAGGGCATTGAAACGAGCGGTGCGGTGAAAGACGGGTACACCGTCATTGATGGCACAGGGAAATGGGTGACGCCGGGCATCATCGATGTCCACTCGCACTTGGGGGATTATCCGACGCCGTCAGTCGAAGCGCATTCAGATGGCAATGAGGCCACTGGCCCTGTCCGTCCCGAAGTCTGGGCAGAACATAGCGTCTGGCCGCAAGACCCCGGCTTTTCGCGCGCGCTGGCCAATGGCGGCGTGACAGCACTGCAAATTTTGCCCGGCTCTGCCAATCTTTTTGGTGGCCGGTCAGTCACGCTGAAGAATGTCTATGCTCGTAACGTGCAGGGCATGAAGTTCCCTGGCGCGCCTTATGGCTTGAAGATGGCCTGTGGTGAAAACCCCAAGCGTGTCTATGGCTCGCGCGGGCAAATGCCGTCCACGCGCATGGGCAATCTGGCTGTGAACCGCCAAACATGGGCGCGCGCAGTGGAATATAAGCGCAAGCTCGATAAGGGCGAAGCTGTCAATCGTGACTTGGCGATGGAAACATTGGCCGGCGTCTTGTCCGGCGAAATCTTGGTGCACAACCATTGCTATCGCGCGGATGAAATGAGCCTGGTGATGGATATGGCCAAGGAATTTGGCTATAAGGTTTCCACCTTCCACCATGCTGTTGAAAGCTACAAAATCGCTGATTTGTTGGCGAAAGAAGGCATTTGCTCGGCCATGTGGGCCGATTGGTGGGGCTTCAAGATGGAATCCTATGATGCCATCAATGAAAATATCCCGATGGTGCATAAGGCTGGTGCCTGCGCGATTGTCCATTCGGACGACGCCAATGGCATTCAGCGGTTGAACCAAGATGCGGCCAAGGCACTGGGCGATGGCCGCCGGATGGGCATCAATATCCCCGATGAAGTTGCGTGGACCTGGCTGAGCTACAACCCCGCCAAGGCGCTGGGCATTGCAGACAAAACCGGCAGCCTAAAGCCCGGCAAAATGGCAGACATTGTGCTGTGGAATGGCAATCCGCTCTCGGTTTATTCGCGGCCTGATAAGGTGTGGGTAGATGGCGCGCTGATGTTTGACGCCGCTGATCCGAAAAAGCGCCCTGTGGCTGATTTTGAGCTGGGCCAGCCCGGTGAAGGAGACGTGAAGTGAAGCACATTCTTCTGGCTTGTGCCGCTTTGATTGCTGCGCCGCTTTCGGCAGAAACCATTGCCATTACGGGTGGTCGCGTCGTGATTGGCGATGGCACTGCCCCAATTGAAAACGGCACGGTGGTCATCACCAATGGTCGAGTTGTTTCAGCCGGGGCAAATGTGGTTGTTCCCGCAGGAGCATCGCGCGTCGATGCCAAGGGCAAATGGGTGACACCGGGCATTGTCGCTGGCTTTACCCGCCTCGGCTTGGTCGGTGTTGATGGCGTCCGCCCCAGCAATGATACTGAGGCACGGACATCGCCTTTCAATGCCTCGCTGGATATTGCGCCTGCCATCAACCCTGATGTTGCTGCCATTGCGGTCAACCGGGCAGCTGGCGTCACCCGTGCGATTGTCTCGCCCGATGCGGGCAATGCCATTTTTGGCGGGCAGGGCGTGGTGATTGATACGGGCAATGACATGTCGGCTGTGACCAAGTCCAAATTGTTCCAGTTTGTGGAATTTGGGGAAACGGGCGCGCGTATCGCAGGGGGCTCACGCCCCGCATTGATTGCCGCCTTCCGCACAGCGTTGTCGGAAGCCGCGGATGCCGCCAAGGGCATTTATCATGACAATGGCATGCTGAAGCGGCAGGATGCACAGGGTTTGGTGCCTGTGCTCAACGGCACGATGAAGCTGTTCATCCATGTGGAAAGTGCGCCGGATATTCTCTCAGTGCTCGCGCTGAAGAAAGACTATCCGACGCTCAGCATCGTCCTGATTGGGGCAACCGAAGGTTGGCGTGTCGCGCCGCAAATTGCGGCGGCCAAGGTGCCGGTATTGGCATCTGCGCTCAACGACCTGCCTGAATCTTTTGAGCAATTGGCAGCCACCCAATCCAATATTGGGCGCATGGCCGCAGCTGGCGTGGAAGTCGGCATTGGCATGATCAATGACAATGAGGCGCGCCAGGCGCAGCTCAGCATGCAATATGCAGGCAATTTGGTGGCGCTGAACAAAGTGCCGGGTGCCAAGGGCCTCAGCTGGGATAAGGCATTTGCCGCAATCAGTTCCGTGCCTGCCAGCATTGCTGGGTTGGGCGCAGAGCTTGGCGCGCTCAAGGCTGGCCGCCGGGCAGACGTTGTGCTGTGGGATGGCGATCCGCTGGAGCTGACCTCGGGCGTCACTGATGTGTGGATTGATGGCGTCAAACAACCACTCGTCTCGCGTCAAACGCGCCTGCGAGACCGGTATATGGACCCCGCAGAGGGACGTTT
>JAGWVG010000148.1 GCA_018970965.1 Alphaproteobacteria bacterium
GTGGCGCCAAGAACGCGGTCCCCCACTTTAAACTGGGTCACGCCCTCGCCCACAGCTTCAACAACACCCGCAACTTCGCTGCCCGGCGCGAAGGGACGTGGCGGCTTGAACTGATATTTATCTTCAATCACCAGCACATCGGGGTAATTGACCGAGCAAGCTTTGACCGAGACGAGGATTTGCCCCTTGCCAGCAACGGGGTCTGCCACATCTTCGAGAACCAAAGTTTCCGGGCCGCCTGCGGCCTTGGACAATAATGCCTTCATGCTCCTGCTCCTGCTTGCCACGGCCAAGCTGTTGCCGCCCGGCTTTCATAGGCTGAAATTTTCGCATCCATCGCCAGCGTGAGGCCCACTTCATCCAAGCCGTTGAGCAGGCAGTGCTTGCGGAAAGGATCAATCTCAAAATGGAAGCGGTCCTGAAAGGGGGTCGTCACCACCTGATTTTCAAGATCGATATGGATCGTGTCTGTCTTGGCAACTTCCAAAAGCCGGTCCACGGCTTCTTGCGGCAGCACGACCGTCAAAATGCCGTTTTTGAAGGCGTTGCCTGAAAAAATATCTGAAAAGCTGGGGGCGATGACAGATTTGATTCCTAAATCTGCCAAAGCCCATGCCGCATGTTCGCGGCTTGAGCCGCAGCCAAAATTATCGCCAGCAATCAAAATCGGCGCGCCGGCATAATCGGGACTGTCGAACATATTGTCCGGGTCTTTCCGCAGCGCTTCAAACGCGCCTTTGCCAAGGCCCGTGCGGCTGATGGTTTTCAGCCATTCTGCCGGGATGATGACATCGGTATCAATATTCTTGAGGCCAAAGGGATAAGCCTTGCCTTCGATCGTGCTGACCGGTTCCACGCTGTTGGTTCCTTTTCGCTTACCAATCCCGATTGGCGGGGCGATGGGCGGACGTCAAGCCTGCAACTTGGCCAGTGCGCCAGCTGCGGCAACACACAGCAGCAAGATGACAATGCTGCGCCACACCCGCTCTGGGATCACACCAAAAAAGCGCGAACCAATTTGGTTGCCGGCCAACATCAGCGGAAAGGATAAGCCCGCCAACCATAACAGATCTTGCGACAACAAGCCGC
The DNA here is from genome assembly GCA_018970965.1 of Alphaproteobacteria bacterium. Lineage (GTDB taxonomy): Bacteria > Pseudomonadota > Alphaproteobacteria > Sphingomonadales > Sphingomonadaceae > Aquisediminimonas. Next base: position 1,090 of record JAGWVG010000148.1, read on the forward strand.
GCAACGCCGCCGTCAATGTTCCCGCAATGGCCGCTGCAAAGAAAACGAGGATCATTGATCCGCGCGCCGTCAACGGCGGCACCCCGCTGCGGACAAAATAGAGGATAACGGGCGGCCCCGGCATTGCTGCAAAACCATTGAGCAGCCCAGAAGACAGGCCAGTTGCCGCAATATGCAGCGGCGCTGGGTTGGGCGTCGGTGCGCGTTTAACCAAAAAAGTCCCAAAACAGCCAACCGCAATCGCCGCAATAATCAGCCGGGCCGTATCATGTGGGGTATGCGCCAACACCCAAAGGCCCATTGGCGTGCCCAGCATCGCGCACATGGCGACGCCGCTCACCACCCGCCGATCAATATGGCCAATAGCTTTGCCGACACCAAAGGGGCCAATGAGCATTTGCAGGATGATCGCCAACAGCACCGCTTGCGCGGGTGCGATGACCAGCCCCATCAGCGGCACAGCCAAAATGGCAAAGCCAAACCCTGTTAGGCCGCGCACGACGGCGGCTCCAAAAATAATCGCCGCTAAGACAATAAGGCTTTGATCATTAAGACCAAAAGCTGCTTCCCAAGCCCACATTGCGAACCCCTTCCCCAATCGCATTGCGGTAGCCGCCCGCTGCGGGCAGGGAAAGCAAGAATTTAAATGGCTTTAATCTGCGCGCGCACGCAAAGCTGGGGCCAACCAAGTTGGGATAAGGGCATCGCCTGGCTCAGCAACTGGCCGCCGCTCAAAGCGACCATCAGGCGTGACGAACAGCCGCCGATTGACCTTTTGGCGATAATTCATCCGCGCTGTATTTTCCTGGCCTATGTAACACCCCTTGGTAAAGCTGACGCCGTTGAGTTCCGCCGCATTGGCTTCGAGCCACAAAATCTTATCTTGCCCCAGCTCTGCTACGCCTTCTGCCACGCCGAGCGCCAAGCGGTGTGCGTGATACCCTGTCGCTGGTTCCGTTGGGGCCGCAATCCAGCGCCGACCAAGTTCTGCCAAGCGTGGATCGGGCACACCGGCATCCCCTGCCGGCGCCCAATGGACCGCCAGCCCAGCCTCGCGCGCAATCGTAATCGGACGACGCAACCGATAGAGCGAGAGCCGCTTGATCAAGGCATCCGCTTGATCTGCCTCGCAATCAATCAACAGATCATCCCCATCTGCCCAGATGATAAAGTCAAACAGCGCTTTGCCCTGCGGGGTCAGTAAGCCCGCCCATATTGGCAAATCGCCCAAAACGTTATTGGTCACCAATCCTTGAAGGAAACTCCGCACATCTTCCCCAGCAAGACGAATAAGCGCACGATCTGAAAGCATGGTATTGGACATAAGCTTCATTTAAGGGCGCTAGCAGCGAATCCCAAGCCATTAGATGAAACGGAGTTTGCATGACGGACCGCATCACTATTCGCCGCCCCGATGATTGGCACGTGCATCTGCGTGATGGCGATATGTTGCAAGCCGTGGTGGGCTATACGGCGCGCCAATTCCGCCGGGCGATTGTGATGCCCAATTTAAAACCGCCTGTTACGACTGCAGATATGGCCCGCGCCTATCGCGCACGCATTATGGCGGCGTTGCCTGAGGGCAGCGATTTTGAACCACTCATCACCTGCTATCTGACGGATACAACCAACCCTGACGAGATTGCGCAGGGCTTTGAAACTGGGGCCTTTGCAGCTGCCAAGCTGTATCCTGCCAACGCCACCACAAACTCGGCCTTCGGCGTGACGGACATTCAAAAGCTTTACCCCGTGCTCGCGCGGATGGAAAAAATTGGCATGCCCTTCCTCGTCCATGGCGAGGTGACCGATCATGATGTCGATGTGTTTGATCGCGAGGCGGTGTTTATCGAGCGCATCTTTTCACGCATCACGGCCGACTTCCCCGGTTTGCGCACCGTTTTTGAACACATCACCACGGCCGACGCCGCTAATTTTGTAGCCTCGGCTGGTCCAAATGTGGCCGCCACAATCACCCCGCAGCACCTTCACATCAGCCGCAATGATATGCTGGTCGGCGGCATCCGTCCGCATCTCTATTGCTTGCCAATTGTGAAACGCGAAACGCACCGGCTGGCGCTGCGCAAGGCGGCAACCTCTGGCTCTGCCAAATTCTTTTTGGGCACGGACACCGCCCCCCATGCCATTGAAACCAAAGAGACATCCTGCGGATGTGCGGGCATTTTCAACGCGCCTTATGCGATTGAAAGCTATGCTGCCGTCTTTGATGAGGAAGGCGCGCTGGATAAGCTCGAGGCCTTCGCCTCGCTCAATGGCCCAGCTTTTTACCGCCTGCCCGTGAATGAAGATAGCATCACGCTGGTGCGCGGTGGAGAAACAGTCCCCATGTCCATTGCCGCTGCGGGCACCAGCCTGGTGCCCTTCCATGCAGGTGAAACATTGGGCTGGCGGCTGCTGGCCGACTAAGCCTTAAAACGGCAGCCACTTCGCCTTTTCGCTGAATTTCATATAACCAACATTGGCGCCCAATCGCATGCCAACACCCGTGCGGATGGGGATGATGACCACATCGCCGCGCCGCATATAAGTGGCGGATAAGCCGCCAATAAAATAAGCGCGGCCTTCCACTTGGGCATAACGTTGATACAAATCTTGGCTGTCATAGAGATTATAGACCAGCACAAAGGTTTTGGTGGCATCGCCCCCGGCATCCACGCCCAAAGACGGCCCCGTCCAATAAACGGGCCGCTGGCCCTCAACCTTGTGGACCATGGTGCCTGACCCATAGCGAACACCAAAAAGGAGCGCGCCAGACACTTCCCGGCCCGCAATATACGCGTTGGGTTGACCCTGATCCTTCAGAATTTTTTCAAGCATGTCAGCAAGGCCCTTGGCCCCCTTGCCAAAAACGCCTTCGGCCGCGCTCATCAGCGCGGCTTGATCATGCGTGTTTGCAGGAGTGGCGGCCGCTGCAGATGTTGCAGGCGCCAGAGGCGCGGGAGCCGGAGAGGCAGGCGCCGCGGGGGCCGGCATGGACGCAGGCGTCGCTGCGGGCGCATCCGAAGGCATCGTCGGCAGATTTGTGGGGGCCGATTCCGCTGGTGCTGTCGCTGCCGCAGGCACGGCGGCGGGGGCAGCAGGCGGGGCCGCCGGGGCCGAAGGCACCGCCGCGGGCACTTCATAGGCGGGCGGTGGTGCGCTGGCCTGCGTTTGGGCCTGTGCCGAACCTGCTATGGCAAGAAGCCCTCCCAAAGCGGCCCGAAAAGCGATGGATGACCCAGTCTTAATACCGCGCATAAAGCGTTCCTCTTGCCTGTTTTAACCAGCTTCATGAGAGGGATTTTCCGCCCGCCGCAAGCGCACAGCGATGAGATGAGTCGCTTTTGCGCCCATCTGAATCAAAATTCTCATCGAAGAGGGCATTGTCTCCGCCCTCACCCCTCGCTATAGCCGCCCCAGCCAGACGCGCCGGAGACGTGGGTGAGTGGCTGAAACCAACGCTTTGCTAAAGCGTCATACGGGTAACCGTATCGAGGGTTCGAATCCCTCCGTCTCCGCCAGCACCCCAAGAACCCAGATCGAGCGCCGCCGCAGCGGCGACTTAGTCCGCAAGTCGGGCGGCGATGGCGCGGAAGTTTTCGCTTTCGTCTTTAAACGCCTCAACCACATCTGGATCAAATTGAGTTCCGCTTAAGCTGATGATGTGGGCCACCTTTGGCAAAAGCAATGCGTTCACCACC
>JAGWVG010000149.1 GCA_018970965.1 Alphaproteobacteria bacterium
GAGGTCTCGCCGGCGCAGAGGCCGCATGGCAATTGGCCGAGGCGGGCTTTAAAGTTCGGCTTTCTGAAATGCGCGGGTCAGGCGAGCGAACAGCAGCCCACCAAAGTGACGATCTGGCTGAGCTTGTCTGTTCCAACAGCTTTCGCTCTGATGATGCGGATCGTAACGCCGTTGGCTTGCTGCACCAAGAGCTCCGCCGCTTGGGCTCTCTTATCCTGCGCAGTGCCGACGCGCACCGCGTGCCAGCTGGCTCGGCTCTGGCCGTGGATCGGGATGGATATATGGCGGCAGTCACAACAGCGATTGCCCAGCACCCGAACGTCACTCTGGTCCGTGAACGCATAGATACGTTGCCAAATGGCCCTGCAATAATCGCTACCGGGCCGCTTACAGGAAGCGCGCTTGCGCAAGCCATTGCGGAAGAAACAGGCGAAGAGGCGCTGGCCTTTTTTGATGCGCTGGCGCCAATTGTGCATCATGAGACGATTGATATGGACATCGCCTGGATGGCCTCGCGCTGGGACAAAGGCGATACCAAGGATTACATCAACTGCCCGATGGATAAGGACCAATATCTGGCCTTTCACGAGGCACTTTTGGCTGGCGACAAGACTGAATTTAAGGAATGGGAAGCCAACACGCCCTATTTTGATGGCTGCATGCCAATTGAAGTGATGGCGGCCCGCGGCGTTGACACGCTGCGCCATGGCCCCATGAAGCCCGTGGGGCTCGACAATCCCAAAACCGGTCGTTGGCCCTATGCAGTGGTGCAATTGCGCCAAGACAATGCATTGGGCACGCTATGGAATATGGTGGGCTTTCAGACCAAGCTGAAACATGCCGAGCAGGTGCGCATCTTCCGCATGATCCCGGGGTTAGAAAATGCCCAATTCGCAAGACTGGGCGGGTTGCATCGCAACACCTTCATTAAATCCCCCAAATTGCTTGATGGATCGCTGCGTCTGAAATCCAAGCCGCATATTCGCTTTGCTGGCCAAATTACGGGATGCGAAGGTTATATTGAAAGTGCGGCCATTGGGCTGCTTGCCGCGCGCTTCTCGATTGACGAGATGCGCGGCGACACACCCCATCTGCCCCCCGCGGATACTGCGCTTGGCGCCCTCCTCGGCCATATAACGGGCGGCGCTGATGCCGACACCTTCCAGCCGATGAATGTCAATTTCGGCTTATTTCCCCCACTTTCTGGTGTGAGCCGAAAAGCTGATCGCAAGCAAATGTATACCGACCGGGCACGGGCAAGCTTTGGCCAATGGTTGGGCGGCAAGGCGGATCAGCCCTCAGATGTATCCGTTGCTGGTTCTGCAGCTGGCTGACCAGCCGGCGGACATTTTACATGGGCTCGCGCTTTGCGAACGGGCTTGGTCGCGGCAAATTCTGCACGGTCCAGCGCTTGTGATTTGTCCTTGTCTGCCTTGGTGAATTTGTCGCTGGCCTTGGCGGCATATTCTGCAAATGAGAGCAGGCCATCATGATTCAAATCCAGCCGCGCGAAGGCCTTTTGCCTAGAGGCTAAGAATTCAGCCGCAACAATACGGCCATCTGAATTGCGATCATAGCGATCAAAACGGCGCATTTCCTTGGTGCGCTCATCAGCCTGTGGTGGCTCTGGAATGCCCGCATCTGATAAGGCGGAAGTTGATTGTGGGTCTTCAGCGCGGCTGCTTTGCGCGCGCGGTGTAGAATAGCGTGCAACGGCAAAGCCCATACCCAAAAGCGCCACGGATCCCGCACCGAAAACTAAAACACGCCGCATCGCGACTCCAACGCATTGTACAGATGCGCCAGATTAATTGATGGAGATGCCCTGTCTAGTGGCTTTAGCGCAGCAGGCCAGCCAGCACTATTCGCGCATAATGATTAAAGGCGAAGCCATTTCTCGGCGCGCGGCGCGCGCGGATATCGCCTGCGGCGACCAGCAGCGCCAAACGCAGCGGCCGATGGGCCTTAATCAGCCTCGTATCAACATCCGCTACAAAGCCGGCCGCCGTCAAAAGGCACATCTGCGCCAATTCAGGGTCCGACACATGGCCCGCCAAATCCCAAAGCGCCCATGCCGCACCTGCTGCCATCAAACCTGGCGCATCATCCCCTGCAATCAGCCCAAAAAGGCCACCGCCCCTGCCCTGTGCATAGGCGCGGAGATCCGCTTCACTTAGATCTTCTGCGCCCGCAATGCGCGACCAACCTTCAATGCACGCGCCGATCATTTCGCGCTCAAATGCCGTCAGGCCTGCCACACGAAAAGCTTCAATCAGCGGTTCGCCCTTGCCCTTACTCTGATCATCATGCGCCAGTGCATCGCGCCACCACGCCAATCGGATCGCCATCAACGCCGGTTCACGCCCGCCCTGTAAAATGGCCGCCAAACGCTCATCCAAAACCCAAGCGCGTGCATGATGCCCGCGCGCAGCAGCTGGCGCATAGCCCAAAAGCAAACGCGCCAACGGGCTTTGGGGCACAAGATTAACCATGCTGTTTAGCGCACCTGCAACTGCACTGGGCGTACCGACAACGCCACACATCGCATTTGCGCACCATTCACATCGTGGAGGTTCCAACGCATGGGGCATCGTCCCTCTCTGCCCAAAGCACTAGCCATCAAGCCTTTTCTTGTGCGGCTCCGGCACAATGTGGCGGGCAATATCGCTTTGATGGCGTTGGTCATTTCTGTACCGCTAATGCTGATGGTCGATGGGGCGATCGACTTTGGCCGCGTTTACTTGATTAAAGACCAGTTGCAAGGGGCCTGCGACGCGGCGGTTTTGACGACACGCAAATCCATTTCCCAAAACACACTGACCAATGATGCGATGGCAAATGGTCAAAATTTTTTCGCGGCTAATTTTGCCGATGGCACCTATGGCACCTCGAACACAAAATTTCAGATGTCGCTGGATGCAAGTGGGGCTGTTCTGGGCACGGCAACTGCCACCACACCCACGGGGCTATTAGGCAGCCTAACTGGGGGCGATGGTCCGTTATCGGTTAATTGCGCGGCCAATATGCAGATTGGCCATACGGATGTGATGTTTGCCCTCGACACCACCGGCTCTATGGCGCTGGCAAATGATGGCGACAGCCAATCGCGCTTACAGGCCATGCAGTCGGCCGTGCAGGAATTTACCGACCGCATGAACACGGCCGCCAATGGCACGCAAGCCCGCATTCGCTTTGGTTTTGTACCCTTCTCGTCCAACGTCAATGTTGGCTATCTGTTGAAGCCTGATTGGCTGGTCGACAATTGGACGTATCAAAGCCGCATTGCCAAAGGGCCACCGACAATCGCGCCAGGCTCACCCGATAAAAATAATGGCGACTGGACTAAGATCAGCGGATCTATCAGCATTTCTTATCAATCAGGCTCAGTAAGTTTAAGCGGCGGCAGCACCAGCGAAATAGGCGGCAAGGCCCCTTCGCTCAAATGCTCAAACGTCCCAAAGGACACTGATATAACAGACACCGCTTATAGCGATTGGACGCCCAGCGAAACCGCACTGCCGCGGTCTAGGAAAGCCACGCGCACCAAGAACGGCACCGATTATAGCGGTTCAGTCAAAGACAAAAAATGCCTGATCAAGGCCACCAAATATAATGATTATAAGGAATGGCGGATCGAAACTGTCGAGAAGGCAGATCCAAACACAATTTACACCTGGATCTATCGGCCCGTCGAATATGATGTGACGTCCCTTGCAGGCGACGGCATCTCGCAGACGAAACGCTCCATGATCGTTCCCAAATTGGGGGACGATCAAAGCGATGTGCAAGTGACATGGGATGGCTGCATTGAAGAGCGCGATACCGTGCAGAGCAGCGATTTTTCAGCCATTCCCAATGACGCTTACGACCTCAACATTGATCTTGTGCCGTATAATGATGAAACCCGTTGGCGGCCCTTTTTACCGCAGCTGGTTTATTGGCGGAAAGACAATCAAAAATGGTCACTTGAAGATTGGGAAAGCACAACCAATTCCACCCGGGCGGATGAGTATAAAGGCGGGGATGCCGCCGTTTGCCCAAACCCGGCGTTAAAATTGAGCCCCATGTCACGGGATCAGGTTCGAAACTACATCACCTCATTAGAGGCGCGTGGAACGACCTATTTGGACATAGGCATGATCTGGGCTGCACGGCTGCCTTCTCCAACTGGACTGTTTGCCAGTGAAAACGCGATGGGGCCAGATGGCGGGCCCATCTCGCGAAACATCATTTTCATGACCGATGGCGGCGTTGAGACGCATAACTTTGTTTACGAAGCCTATGGACTTTCCGCGCTTGACCGTCGGCGGACTGACCCGAATGTCCTGCCCTTAGATGCTGATCAAGATGCGTTGGTCGACGCGCGTTTTCGCGCCGCGTGTGAAGCGGCAAAAGCCCATGGCATTACAGTTTGGACAATTGCTTTTGGTACCGCGCTGACGGACTCGCTCAAAAGCTGCGCGACTGATCAACGCTATTACATGGCCGCCAACGCGCGTGAGTTGAGCGCAACTTTTGCGAGCATTGCCGTTGATAATTCTCGGTTGAGACTGGTGAAATAATGGCAAAGCCTGTGCGCTGGTATTTTGGCCAAGTTATGAGATCCATGCGGGGGGCCGCTGCGTTAGAATTTGTGCTCATGACCCCTGTTTTCCTTGGCATGTCAGGGGCCTTGCTTGAATTTAGCTATGATTCCTATGTGCAATCGCAAATCAGCGGGGTTGTGAGCAAAGCGGCACGCGATGTTACACTGGAAGGCCAAGCCGATGA
>JAGWVG010000150.1 GCA_018970965.1 Alphaproteobacteria bacterium
GGCCAGTCCGCCCCTGGGCCTCATGCACAGTGGATACGCCGCAAGACGCCAGGCCATCAATCACCGCCTGATCCGCACGCGTGATGTTTTGAACGACAATTCCAGTCATTGAGGCCCCTATCCTCGCCTTGGTTGATGCGCTGCATCTGAATGGCTTCGCCCGCTGCTAGGCGCAATTCGGAACTGTGGCATTTCCATAAGTTTCTGCTAAGTCTTGCGCCATGATGGAAATCTGGCCGCTGAACCTCAGGCATTTGCGCGCCGTGCTGGAAATTGTCCGCTTGGGCAGCGTCAGCGCGGCGGCGCAGGCCGTGGCTTTGACACAGCCTGCCATCACCCAAGCGCTCAATGGGCTGGAACGCCGCTTCGGCCAAACGCTGTTTGAACGGCATGCCGATGGCATGACGCCGACACAGGCTGCGCTGGCGCTCTCCGTCCGTGTCGAACGCGCGCTTGACCATATTCCAAGCCCGAGAGTGACGATGGCGCAAATGCGCGCGTTGATCGCGCTTGCTGAAACTGGCAGCTATGCCAGCGCCAGCGCCGCGAGCGGGCTATCTCAGCCCTCACTCCACCGCGCCGTGCGCGATTTATCGGTTGCCCTGCGGCGGACTCTTGTTCAGCGGCGCGGGCGCGGCGTTGGCCTGACCGACATAGGCCTGCGCACCGCGCGCAGCTTTCGGTTGGCGCGTGCCGAACTTGTCGCTGCATTAAGTGAGCTGGAGGCGCTAAAGGGGCTTGAAACAGGGCAGATCGCGATTGGCGCAATGCCCCTTGCGCGGGCGCGCCTCTTGCCCAATGCCGTCAACGCCTTTCATCAGCGCCGACCCGATATTCGCCTTTCGATTATTGAGGGATCGCATGCCGAGCTGGTCGAACCGCTGCGAGACGGCGAGCTTGATTTGCTGATTGGGGCTTTGCGTCAACCTGCGCCTGCCGATCTCGCGCAAATTCCGCTGTTTGAGGATAGCCCCATCATCCTCGCACGGGCGGGCCATCCGATAACGCAACAGGCCGACCCTTGGGCCGCGCTCAGCGATTATCCCTGGATCATTGCGGCGCGCGGCACACCGTTGCGGAGCCAATGGGAGCGGATGTTTGGCAGCCTCGGCAAGCAGCCACCGCCTGTCCCCATTGAGTGCGGATCGGTCATCACCATTCGTCAAATCTTGCGCGAGAGTGACTTCCTGACCTTATTGTCGCGAGACCAAGTCGCGGTGGAGCTGGATGCAGGGATTTTGTCCGAAATCTGCGCAGCCCCTGGCCAGCTCAAACGTATCATTGGCATTACGACCCGTGCTGGCTGGCGCCCGACAACCGGCCAAAAGGCATTTTTAGAAACACTTGCCGCTGCGGCAGAATTGCCGAAATCTTATAGCGCGTAGCGCAATCTGATTGGCGGGCGGAACAACGGGCCGATACCCGCTGCCTTATGACGTCGACATTGGCCCTGATTGGCTTTGGGGAAGCCGGACAGACATTTGCAGCCGCTGCTGGCTGGGCGGCGCATGCATCGGTTTTTGACATCAAAGTGCTGGATCCCGCACGCAGCGTCGCGTTACTGGGCGCCGCTGTCGATGCAGGTGTCACGCTGCGTGATAGTGCTGAGAAGGCGTTGGCCGGACAACCGCTTGCGTTAAGCCTTGTGACAGCAGATCAAGCCTTAGCTGCCGCGAAGACCGCCGCGCCGCTCCTGACATCAGGCGCGCTATGGTGCGACATGAATTCCGTCGCGCCCGACACCAAAAGGCGCGCGGCCGCACTTATCGACCAAGCCGGTGGCCGCTATGTCGATGTTGCGGTGATGGCGCCTGTAAACCCGGCAAAATTAGACGTTCCCTTGCTTGTCAGTGGCCCGCATGCAGACGCCGGGGCCGCTGCGCTTCAGGCGGCAGGATTTACTCATGTCCGCAATGTGGGTGCAGACATTGGCCGCGCGTCGTCCATCAAGATGATCCGATCCATCATGGTCAAAGGACTGGAAGCGCTGACGGCGGAATGCCTGCTGGCGGCGCATCGTGCTGATGTGGTGGACGAAGTTGCTGGGTCGCTTGGCGCCGATTGGTCCCTAAAAGCCGATTATAACCTGGACCGCATGTTGCACCATGGCTTGCGCCGCGCGGCTGAAATGGAGGAGGTTCTGGCAACGCTGGACTCGCTGGGCGTACGCGGTCTGCTGACCAGCGGAACTGTCGCGCGGCAACGCGCCATTGGATGTATCGGCCACGGCGTGCCCGACGGACTTGCCGCCAAACTCTCGCTTATTGATCAAAATGGACTTGCCCAATCATGACACTCATCATCGACTGCCACGGCCATTATACAACTGCGCCCGAGCCTCACACCGCTTGGCGCGAGGACCAAAAGGCGGCGTTTAAGGCCGGAGTCGCGCCGCCCACCTATCCCGCCATTTCGGATGATGAGATTCGTGAGACGCTGGAAGCGAACCAGATCCGCCTAATCAAGGAGCGCGGCGCGGATATGACGATCTTTTCTCCCCGCGCCTCGGCCATGGCGCCGCATGTCGGCGATGAGACGGTCGCAACACTCTGGGCGCGCGTGAATAATGATCTGATCCAGCGCTGTGCGGAGCTCTATCCCGATATATTTGTGCCCGTGTGTATGCTGCCGCAATCCCCGGCGGCAGATATGCAGGGCTCGGTTGAGGAGCTTCAGCGCTGCGTTGACATGGGTTTTGTTGGCTGCAACCTGAATCCCGACCCCGGTGGAGGGCATTTCAAACACCCCCCGCTGACGGATCGTTTCTGGTATCCCTTTTACGAAAAGATGGTGGAGCTGGATGTCCCGGCGATGATCCATGTGTCGGGCAGCTGCAACCCCGCCCAGCATGCGACCGGCGCCTATTACATCGCAGCAGATACAATTGCCTTTATGCAGTTGCTTGAAGGCGATCTCTTCAAGTATTTTCCGACCCTGCGGTTCATTATCCCGCACGGTGGCGGCGCGGTGCCGTATCATTGGGGGCGCTACCGTGGCCTTGCCGACATGCTCAAAAAGCCGGATTTGGCTGAGCATCTGATGCACAATATCTTCTTCGACACCTGCGTCTATCATCAGCCGGGCATCAATCTGCTCGCCGATGTGATTGAGACGAAGAATATCCTGTTCGGCTCAGAAATGGTGGGCGCGGTACGTGGCATTGACCCAAGCACGGGCCATTATTTTGATGATACCAAACGCTATATTGATGCGCTCGACATTAGCGATGAAGATCGGCACGCGATTTTTGAGGGCAATGCCCGCCGCGTCTTCCCCCGTCTTGACCAGCTGTTGAAAGCGCAATGCCGATGACCTGGGTGCAGAACGCCTGGTATGTCGCGGCGTGGGATGGCGATGTGGGCCGCACCCCGCTTGCGCGGACGATCTGCGGCCAGCCCGTGATGCTCTATCGCAAACTGGATGGTAGCCCCGTCGCGATGCGCGATGCCTGCCCACATCGCCTTCTGCCGCTGTCTATGGGCCTTAAGGAAGGTGACTCGATCCGCTGCCGCTATCACGGGCTAAAGCTGGGCGCAGATGGCGTGGCAGAGGAAATGCCGATCCGCACGGACGCCGTGAACAAGCGCATCTGCGTTGAGACGTTTCCAATTGTCGAGCGTCACCGCTTTTTGTGGATATGGATGGGCGACAAAGCGGCGGCAGACCCGGACCTGATCCCCAATCTTTGGCCGTGTAGTGCGCCGGGCTGGGTGTTTGATGGCGGCTATGTGCGGGTTGCGGCCGATTATCGCCTGATGATCGATAACTTGATGGATTTGACGCATGAAACTTATGTCCATGCAGGGTCCATCGGGCAGATCGAATTAATGGAAGCCCCGCTTGAAACCCGCGTGGAGGGCAATAGCGTCTTTCTGAGCCGGTGGATGCCCGGCGTTGATGCCCCACCCTTTTGGCGCACTGCGCTGGGTAAAGAAGGCGATGTGGATCGCTGGCAAATCTGCCAATTTGTGGCGCCATCCAATGTGATCATTGATGTCGGCGTCGCGCCCGTTGGCGCCGGGGCAACGCTGGAAAGCCATGATCAGGGTGTGCGCGGCTTTGTGATTGATTGCATGACGCCCGAAACCGAAACGAGCATGCATTATTTCTGGGGCATGGCGCGCAATTTCGCACAGGAGGACCGCGGCCTTTCAGCGCGCCTCAAAGCGATGCAGGCCGGTGTTTTTGCGGAAGATATCGTGGTTCTCGAGGCGCAGCAGTGCTCCATCGAGGCCAATCCGCAGGAAAAAGTTCAGGCCTATAATATTGATCAAGGCGGCATCCGATCCCGCCAAATTATTGAACGGTTGCGCGCCGCAGAACGGGCAGAACGGACATGATACGCACTATTCACGACTATCTGGCCGAGTTTGAGGATATTCCGGGCACGCGCGTCTACACTGCGGCCCGCGCCCGCAAGGGCTATTGGATGAACCAGTTCGCCATGAGCCTGATGAAGCCGGAGAACCGCGAGCGATGGAAAGCGGATGAAACCGCCTACCTCTCCGAATGGCCGATGAGCGCGGAGCAGAAGCAGGCAATTCTCGACCGTGATTATAATCGCTGTCTCGATTTGGGCGGCAACATCTATTTCCTCGCCAAGGTCTTTTCGACCGATGGGCTCAGTTTCGTGCAAGCCGTCAGCACAATGACGGGCATGAGCGTGGAAGACTATCAAGCGATGATGCTGGCAGGCGGGCGCAGCCCCGAAGGCAATCGCTCGATCAAGGGAGGCTATTGAGATGGCGCGCATTACGGCG
>JAGWVG010000151.1 GCA_018970965.1 Alphaproteobacteria bacterium
CGAAGCGCCTAAGAATATTAGCGTCAGCATTTTTTGCCCCGGCCTCGTGGCCACCGCTCTTGGCGCCGGCGATCGCCCCGCAGGATTGCCAGAGCAGCGGAGCAATTCAGAAATGAGTGCCCGAATTCAGGCCCGCGGGATGCCAGTAGAGGAAGCAGCTCACGATGCGGTTGAAGGCACTTTGCGTGGTGATTTTTATATAGTCACCCATTCGCATGCCATCCATGCGGCTGAGGCACGCCTCAACGAGGTGAAGGCGGCCTTCGCAGCTCAGGCACCATTTAGTCGCAATGCGAACCACTATGAAGTCAACAACGTAATCGCCGCGGTCGAGGCGGAGATCAAAGGCGAGGCTCTGTGACTCCAATCTTCTCAATCCGCATGTCGGGTCGGCCTTGTCGGGTAACCCGACAATAGCAACAATTTTGCCCTTCTGAATCCTAAGCATTTTGCGGCCAAAATCTGACACATATGCGCTCATAAAAGTTGTATAGAAAAAACTATACAACTTTTCAGACGGCCCTGAGATTCCAAGTTATTGAAATGTAAGGATTAAAATGGTGCCGCTTAGGTGACTCGAACACCTGACCCTCGCATTACGAATGCGATGCTCTACCAACTGAGCTAAAGCGGCAACGGAGGCGGCGCTTACCAGTGTGATACGCGTCTGACAAGGGCCGGGTGCGCGCCAGCGCTATTTTTCAAGGTGCGGGTGGGGGCGTCGGGCGCTTAGCTGCGTTTGCGGACAAATTCTGCCCGTAAGACAAGACCTTTAATTCCATCATAGCGGCAATCAATTTCTTGCGCATCGCCTGTCAGGCGGATGGATTTGATGAGCGTACCGCGCTTCAGCGTCTGGCCGGCACCTTTGACCTCAAGGTCTTTAATCAGGGTCACCTGATCGCCATCGGCCAAAAGATTGCCCACGGCATCGCGCACTTCAACTTGATCGGCGGCAGCCAGTTTTGCGGCGAGCTGCGAGGCGGGGACCCAATCTCCGCTCTCTTCATCATAGACATAATCTTCGTCGCTCATGGGCTTATCCTGTTGGGTTTTGGGGCGTGCCACTGCGCCTTAGCGGGCATGTGAAGATAAGGCGATATGCTTTTGCGCATTGATTCATTCTGGCGACAAGCCCTGCCAAGCCGGGCGAGTCTGTGGTTGACGTAGCGTCAGACGAAGCGCAGCCTCCACCATGCTAGTCCACAAAAGAACGGACAGCATATTGAGAGAGGAGTATTCCTATGGATAGGATCTACCCTGCGGCACGTATGATTGCCGTGATCTACGCAATTGTCGGGGCATTTATGGTTTTGCCCGAGTCCGCGTTAGTTCTTCTCGTTCTGGGCGGCATCGCCGCTTTGGGCAATAAGGCAGACGACAATCAAAACATTCTTCTAACGGCGATCGCGCTTAATATTTGCGCGCCGCTCTTATCGTCTGTTCCCAATATCGGGGATAAGCTGGCAGCCATTTTCGGGGGCTTTGGCACAGCTTATGCTGGTGCTGCCATTGTTGGCATCGCCATGGCGCTCGTCGCCCGCGTCCGTTCTGACTGGGCCTAAGGCTCGGACTGGTTTTCGGGGGAAAAGGGGGAGAGTCCGCTCTCCCCCTTTTTTGTCTACCGTACGCCCCTTAAGATTTGGCTGGCATACTGGGCGGCGTTGACGCGACGTTGCCGCCCAATGCGGTAAACAACCCAACACTATCCGAAAGCCGCATCATCCGCGCAGTGATCCATTGGCTGCGTGCGATTTGTGCGGCTGCCTTGGCATTCAGCACGGCATAGGTGCCAACGGATCCCAATTCGAGCTGGCGGGTCACAAAGCCCAGACTGGTCTGTGCTGATCGATCTGCGCGGCTGGCCGCATCCAGTGCAGAGGCATCTGTTGCAAGCGCCGTCAGTGCGTTGGAAACATCGGCAAAGGCCTGCAGCGCAATGCCGCGATATTGGGCCTTCGCAACGTCCAGCGCGGCTTCTGCTGCATGATGGCGATGGCGCAATTGCCCGCCGTGGAACAACGGCGCGGTAATGCTGCCAAGGATCGTCCAGAACGGATTACCGTTTTTAAACAGCGTCGCAAAGTCTGGGGCGATGCCCCCTTGCGCCGCGGCAAGCGTCAGCGAGGGGAGGCGCGCGGCGAGAGCGGCATCGACATCTGCCGAGGCGCCTTCCATGGCGGCGGCCGCTGCCTTTACATCGGGGCGCTCGGCCAGCAGCTCTGACGGCAGGCTCAACGGCAGCTGGTCCGGAAGCTGAAGATCCTCCAGACTGGGCAAGGGCGGCAACGCGGTGCCTGGGGCTTGGCCAAGCAGCACATTTAAT
This sequence comes from Alphaproteobacteria bacterium, assembly GCA_018970965.1. Classification (GTDB taxonomy): domain Bacteria; phylum Pseudomonadota; class Alphaproteobacteria; order Sphingomonadales; family Sphingomonadaceae; genus Aquisediminimonas. The sequence goes on from JAGWVG010000151.1 coordinate 2,327, forward strand.
GCGGCCAGATTATCCAGCCTTGCCCGCTCAATGCTGGGCAACACGCCTTCCGAGGCTGCAAGCGCTGTTTCTTGGGCGGCAATATCCGCCGCGCCCACGGCCCCCAAAGACTGGCGCACTTTTAGCAGCCGTAAGATTTCCCGATTGCTCTCAATGGAAAGTCGGGCGGCATTCGCCTGCGCGTCGAGCCCGGCATTTTGGATCACGGCAAGAATAATATTTGCAGCAACCATGGTCTCAACGCCCTCGGCGCGCGCCGCAGTGGCACGTGCGGCGGCTTTGGCAGAACGGATGCGCGCCGCATTGCCATAAAAATCAAGCGAATAGCCAATGCTGACTTGTGCCGTATGCAAGGAAAAGAGCGAGGCATTGGGATCAGAAACGGGCGAGGCCATGGCCTCGGACAAGCGCTGCCGTTCTACCGAATAGCCCGCATCAATTTGCGGAAACAGCACACCGCGTGCCGCGCGTGTCAGCTCATTTGCTTGGCGCACATTGGCGCGCGCGGCGGCCAAATCATTATTATGCGCCAAGCCGATCGACACGAGCTGGTTAAGGGCATCATTGCCAAAGGCCTGCCACCATAAGCGGCTGACAGCCGTGCCAGGCATCACCCGTTGCGCGCCCGCTGCGGCTTCAATCGGCTGGGTTAAGACCTCCTGAGGTGCGGTGCCTGCCGGGCTCGGAGGCATTGGCACGCTGGTCAGCGGGTGACGCGCCAGTGCCGGCGTGGCCGCTGAGGCCAGCACAGCGGCCAAGATCAACGCGCGGCTCATGCCAATTCTCCTTCACTGTCCAGCCTTGGGGCGGGGGTGTCCCGACGCTGCAACCGGCTTGAGAAGCGGTTGATGAGCAAAGGCAGGACCAGCAGGATGAGCACGGGTGCCAGCGTCATCCCGCCCACCACAACAAGGGCGAGTGGCTTTTGCACTTGGCTGCCAATGCCCGTCGACAATGCCGCGGGCAGCAAGCCAATCGCGGCGACCAAACAGGTCATGATAACAGGCCGCATCGAATTGGTGGTGGCCGTCCGCAGTGCGTCTTCGGGGCCTTCGCCTTCATCAATGGCTTGGTTGAAGTTGGTGACCACCAAAATGCCATCCATCACCGCGATGCCAAATAAGGCAACAAAGCCAATGGCCGCCGAGATGGAAAAAGCTGTGCCCGTCAGCAGCAGGCCCAAGACCCCGCCGACAATTGCCATCGGGATCACGCTAAATGCCAAAAGCGTGTCGCGGATATTGCCGAAATTGGCAAAAAGCAGACCCAGCATCAACAACAGGCTGATCGGCACAACAATTTCCAGCCGCGCGACCGCATTTTGCAAATTCGCCAATTCGCCCGCCCATTCCAGCGTATAGCCCGGCGGCAGCGTCACATGATGGGCAATATTGGATTGCGCTTCGGCAATCGCGCTGCCCAAATCGCGGTCACGCACCGAAAATTTAATCGGAATGTAGCGCGATTGATGTTCGCGATAGATGAAGGATGCCCCCGTCGTCAGGCGGATATCGGCCAGTTCAGACAGCGGCACTTGAATGGCGCTGCCATCTGGCGCGGTGGCGCCCACTTGCACGCGGCGGACTTCTTCTAAACTGTCACGCTGATTGGGTTTTAGGCGGACAACAATCGGGAAGTGCCGATCCGTTTGTGGCTCGTATAAGTCGCCTGTCGATGTGCCTCCAATGGCCGTTTGTACGACTTGGTTGACGTCATCGACACTCAGACCATAGCGCGCGGCTTTCACCCGATCGACATCAATCCTTACCGTGGGCTGGCCCAAGGATTGGAACACGCCCAAATCGGCAATGCCGCGCACTTTGACCATCTGAACGCGAATTTGCTCGGCCAGCTTTTCCAGCGTTGCAAGGTCGGGCCCAAAGAGCTTGACTGAATTGGCCCCCTTCACACCTGAGGCCGCCTCTTCCACGTTATCTTCAATGATCTGCGAGAAGGAGAAGTCCACACCCGGATATTTGGCCTTCAACTTGGCAGAAAGCTCTGCCACCAGTTTTTCTTTGGTCATGCCCGAGGGCCACTCATCAAAAGGCTTCAATGGCACGAAATATTCAATGTTGAAAAAGCCAGTGGCATCCGTGCCGTCATCCGGGCGACCATGGGCCGACAGCACGGCTGTGATTTCCGGATAGGCCATCAAATCGCGCCGAATGGCGCGGGCTGTGGGCTCCCCCGCGTCGAGTGAAATCGAGGCGGGCAGCGAGGCACGGATGTACATATTGCCTTCTTCAAGGTGCGGCAAAAATTCAATGCCGAGCGATCGAACCCCCATCAGCGCCCCAACAAATAGCAGCACGCCGCCGCCAATCGTCAGCAGCTGGTTTTTATAGGCAAAGGCGGCGGCGCGTTCA
>JAGWVG010000152.1 GCA_018970965.1 Alphaproteobacteria bacterium
ACTGGCGACACTTTCCCCTGGAGATCTGGTCGTCCATGTCGAACATGGGATTGGCCGCTATGAGGGGCTGACACAAATCCCTGTCTCGCAAGCGCCACATGATTGCGTAGCTTTGAGCTATGCGGGTGGAGACAAACTTTACGTCCCCGTCGAGAATATCGATGTTCTCGCGCGCTATGGCAGTGAGAGCGAAGGCGTCGCGCTTGATCGACTGGGTGGCGAAGCATGGCAGCGCCGCCGCGCCAAAATGCGTGAGCGCATCCGCGAAATTGCGGGCGAACTCATTGCCACAGCCGCCAAGCGCGCGCTGCGCCCCGGCGAGATTGCAGAGGCCGATCCCAGCGCTTTTGCGAGCTTCGTCAATCGCTTTCCCTATCAGGAAACGGATGATCAGGAACGTGCGATTGGCGATGTTGTGGAAGATTTGGCTGCTGGCAAGCCAATGGATCGGCTCATCGTTGGCGATGTTGGCTTTGGCAAAACCGAAGTTGCCCTGCGCGCGGCCTTCATCGCTGCGCTGTCTGGCCTCCAAGTTGCCCTTGTGTGCCCCACAACATTGCTGGCGCGGCAGCACTTCCAGAATTTTGTAGAGCGGTTCCAAGGCTTTCCGCTGCAAATCGGACGACTATCGCGGCTTGTGCCCCCTGCCGAAGCCAAGACAACGCGCGAAGCGCTGGCCGAAGGCAAAATTGATATTGTCATTGGCACCCACGCCATTTTGTCCAAGGGCGTTGAGTTTAAAAAGCTTGGCCTTGTGATTGTTGATGAAGAACAACGCTTTGGTGTGGTCCATAAGGAAAAGCTGAAAGCGCTAAAGGCCGATGTCCATGTGCTGACGCTGACGGCCACGCCCATCCCCCGCACGCTGCAAATGGCGATGTCCGGCCTGCGCGAATTGTCGGTTATCCAGACCCCACCAGTCGATCGGCTCGCGGTGCGCACCTATGTTATGCCCTGGGATAAAGTGGTGATGCGTGAGGCGCTGCTGCGCGAACATTATCGGGGCGGACAGAGCTTCTTCGTCACCCCACGCATTTCAGATTTGCCCGATATTGAAGAATTTCTGCGCGCTGAAGTACCTGAGGTGAAATACGTAATCGCGCATGGCCAGATGGCGCCAAGCGAGGTGGAAGAGCGGATGTCCGCTTTTTATGACAAGAAATATGATGTGCTGGTCTCTACCACCATCATTGAAAGCGGCATTGACATCCCCAGCGCCAATACGCTGATCGTCAACCGCGCGGATCGTTTTGGCCTTGCCCAGCTTTATCAGCTGCGCGGCCGCGTGGGACGCGCCAAGACGCGGGCCTATGCCTATCTCACAACCGCGCCAAACCGGTTGCTGACCGATGCGGCTGAAAAGCGCCTCAAGGTATTGTCTGACTTGGATAGCTTGGGGGCTGGTTTCCAGCTGGCAAGCCATGACCTTGATATTCGCGGCGCGGGCAATTTGCTGGGAGATGAACAATCGGGCCATATCCGCGAAGTCGGCTTTGAGCTTTACCAATCGATGCTCGAAGAGGCGATTTTGGAGGCCAAAGCCGGTGGCTTGCGGGAAGACAATGTTCGTGATCTCTCTCCACAGATCACTGTCGACGCCCCGGTTCTTATTCCAGAAGACTATGTGCCCGATCTCGATCTGCGCATGGGCCTATATCGCCGCCTGAATGATTTGCATTCTGTTGCGGAAATTGAGGCTTTTGGCGCGGAAATGATTGATCGCTTTGGCCCCCTGCCAGAGCCGACCGAAAACTTGCTGACGCTTATTCAGATCAAGCTCAACGCGCGCGCCGCCCATATTGCAAAAATGGATGTGGGGCCGCGCGGCGCGCTGGTGTCTTTCTGGAACGACAATTTCCCCAAGCCCGAAGGGTTGCTGGCCTATGTCGCCCGACTTGGCGAAACGGCCAAGCTGCGGCCCGATATGAAGCTGAGCATCACGCGCGCATGGCAAGATCCTAAGGCACGACTCAACGGGATTTTGCAGCTCTCCCGCGGGCTGGCGAAGGTCGCCAATTAAGCGCGCGCAAAACGGCGGCGAAGCAGCGGTTTGGCCAACAACAGCCCAGCGAAAAACCCGCCAATATGTGCAGCAATGGCAATGCTATAGCCCGAAGCAGCGCCGGCAAAGCCAATCATCCATTGCACGCCGGCCCAACCCGCGGCGAGCCACAAAGCACGCACCCATTCTGCCGGAATTGGTCCAAATGCGCGTGCCTCGCTTTGGCTAAACATCATCGCATAGGCGCCCAGCACGGCGGAAATGGCACCGCTTGCGCCAATCATCGGCTGATCCTGCCCAATATTCACCAGCCAATGGGTCGCAGCCGACGCATAAGCCCCGATAAGATATAAAATGATGAGACCTTTGCCGCCTACCACGCGCTCAACAATGCGGCCGCAATACCAAAAAGTTATCAGGTTCATCGACAGATGCAGCAGATCCCCATGCACCAAAGTGGCGGTCAGCGGGGTCAGAAAGCGCGGGATAAGGTCTAGCCCCGGCACTTCTGCCGCAAAGCGCGCAGGCACAAAGCCCGCCATCATCGCGACGGGCTCGAGCTGAATCAGAAAAAATTGAGCGGCCCAAGCCAGCGCCGTGACGAGCGAGATGCTCCGCGTCACATGGCCCGAGGCCGAAGAGCGCATGGTTAGATGAACTCGACCTTGGCGACCTGATAATATTTATCGCCCGACGGCACGGTCACTTCCACCTCGTCATCCACGTTGCGCCCAATCAGCGCCTTACCCAGCGGCGAATTGTACGAAATTCGGCCAGCTTTGGCGTCGGCTTCAACTTGGCCGACAATCTGGTAGCGGATTTCCTTATCATCCTCGTCCAACAGCGTCACCGTCGCGCCAAACATCACCTTGTCGCCCGACAAGGTCTTGGGATCGATAATCTGCGCACGCGCCAATTGGTCTTCGATGTGCGCAATCGAGGCTTCAACCTGGCCCTGGCGCTCTTTCGCGGCATGATATTCGGCATTTTCAGACAGATCGCCATGCGCACGCGCTTCTTCAATCGCGTCCACAATCAGCGGACGCTCTTCTTTCAAGCGCTGCAATTCCGCCTCCAATTTGCGGAAGCCCTCTTCGAGCATCGGAACCTTGTCAGTCGAAGCCATATGGCCTGCCCTTTATCTGTCAGCGTCAAAAACTTTACCCCGGCGGCCCCGATGAAGGAAGCCACCCGCACACTCATCTAAGATGGGAGGTCTATCGTGCGTCGAATGAATGATAAGACTGCAAGGGCCGGACTTCAAGATTTCTATCTCGCAGCGCAGCAATTGCCTGTGCAGCAGCCACAGATCCCGTTGCTGTTGTGAAATAGGGAACCTTGCCCATCAGCGCAGACCGACGAATATCTTCCGAATCCTTCAGGCTCTGCCAACCTTCAGTTGTGTTAAAGATCAAAGTGATTTCACCATCCTTGATCTTATCAACAATATGCGGGCGGCCCTGCGCCACTTTGTTGACGCGCTCTACAACAATGCCCTCGCCCGCCAAATAGTCGGCAGTTCCGCTGGTTGCACATATGGCGAAGCCCAAATCTTGGGCTTGCCGCACCGCCGGCAGAATGATGGGCTTATCGCTATCCTTCACGGAAACGAAAAGCTTGCCCGACTGGGGCAGATGCACGCCGCTGCCCAATTGCGCTTTGGCAAAAGCAGTCGCAAAATCTTGGTCAATGCCCATGACTTCGCCAGTGGACTTCATTTCTGGTGACAAGACCGGATCCACCCCGGGGACGCGCGCAAATGGGAATACGGCTTCTTTCACCGCGATATAATCTACGTCGAGATTGATCGGCGGGAGATTTTTGAGCTTTTCGCCCGCCATCACGCGCGCTGCAATTTTGGCAATTGGCGCGCCAATGGCTTTTGCAACAAAAGGCACTGTGCGGCTGGCACGTGGATTGACTTCGATGAGGTAAACCGCGCCATCTTTCACCGCGAACTGGACATTCATAAGGCCACGGACCTGCAATGCCCGCGCCAAAGCCTCGGCCTGACGGCGGATTTCATCCACAATGTCTTTTGGCAAGCTATAGGGCGGCAAGGTGCAGGCGCTGTCGCCCGAATGGACACCCGCTTCTTCGATGTGTTGCAAAATGCCCGCGACAACAACATCATCGCCATCGGCAATGGCATCAACATCCACTTCCGTCGCATCGCGCAGATAGCTGTCAATGAGAACGGGGCTGTCGCCCGAAACAATCACAGCCGTCTGAATGTAATTTTCCAGCTGCGCCTGTGTATCGACGATTTCCATCGCACGGCCGCCCAGCACATAGCTGGGACGCATCAGCACAGGATAGCCAATTTGCTCCGCCACAGCGATGGCTTCCTCCCGGCTGCGGGCGATGCCATTTGCGGGCTGCTTCAGGCCCAGCTTGTTGACGAGTGCGGCAAACCGCTCCCGGTCTTCCGCCAGATCAATCGCATCCGGGGATGTGCCGAGAATGGGGATGCCCGCCTCTTCCAGCGCACGCGCCAGATTAAGCGGCGTTTGCCCACCAAATTGAACAATGACCCCCTTCAGCTTTCCGCGCTGCTGCTCGACATGCAGAATTTCCAACACATCCTCAGCAGTCAGCGGCTCAAAATAGAGGCGATCGGATGTGTCATAATCTGTCGACACCGTTTCCGGGTTGCAGTTGACCATGATGGTTTCGTAGCCG